>DMWH01000266.1:0-577 GCA_003483345.1 Clostridiales bacterium
TCCCCTAAATTGCAGAGGCTGATAACGGAACACTCTATATGCCATCCGGGATAACCGACTCCCCATGGAGAATCCCACTTCATTGCCTGATTTTCAAATTTGGATTTTGTAAACCACAAAACAAAGTCATGAGGGTTTTTCTTGTTAACATCTAATTCAACACCTTCTCTTGTGGCGCTTTTTAAACTGTCCAAATCCATTCCGGAAAGCTTTGTGTAATCCTTAACCTTGGTTATGTCAAAATACACGTTGCCGTTTGCGAAATACGTGTAGCCCTTTTCTTCCAATACTTTGATAAACTCAATATATTCGTCTATGTAGTCAGTAGCTTTTGCAACAACATCAGGCCTTTTAATATTAAGTCTGTCTATATCGTTAAAAAAGGCATCCGTATAATACTGTGCAATTTCCCAAACGGTTTTATTTTCTCTTTTTGCACCCTTCAGCATTTTGTCTTCGCCTTCATCGGCATCTGATTCCAAGTGACCTACATCGGTAATGTTCATTACCCTTTTAACATTGTAACCTAAGTATCTGAGGGTTTTCTCAAAAACATCCTCGTGAATATACATTCTTA
>DMWH01000266.1:594-724 GCA_003483345.1 Clostridiales bacterium
TCAATTGGTTTGAAATCTTCTATTGTTCTGGATAATGTGTTATAAATTTTCATGTAAATCCGCTCCTCTTCACTTAACTTATTATATATTACCTTTGAAACAGTATCAAGCATAATTTGCCAATATTTTT
>DMWH01000266.1:772-2178 GCA_003483345.1 Clostridiales bacterium
TGATGCGACGGTGCCAGGCACCTTCATGAGGTGCCTGGCACCAAGTGTGTCCCTATACCTTATAGGAACAATTCTGCAAAAATTTCCACAATCAAATCATCCTTAACTGCTAATGATAAAATTCTGTTTTGCTTAATAAAATTCGGTACATTTTTAATAAAGGCAGTAGGATTTTCTCTGAATTTTTCGATTGTCAATTCAACAAATTCTTCAGCCTTATATATTTTAAATCTTTCAATACCATATTTTTCGGCAATTCTTTCAAAAAACCGAATGCATATGTCCTGGTAGTCATTTTTGCCCTTCATGTCTAGTATTGATTCTAATCTGGGTATAATTTTTTCAAAAAACATTCTGTCTTCGCACATATCTTCATAGCCCAAAAAACGTCCGATATTACATAATCTTTCTTTGTATTTATTATAAAAATCCGTCAATATATTTATAAAATTACCCTCAAAAGGAATACAGTAATATTTAAAGCCTTTTAGCTTTTTAAAAACCTTCATGGCGTCATAATAGCCTAAATTAATGTATTCCTCAGCTCTTTCCCTGTTAAAATCTAAAGCGCCGAGCATTGAGCCTAAGCTTTCAACCGGTTGAATAAAGATAATATTTAAGTCTTTTATTTTTGCCTTTCTGATAATACCGATTGCCAGTGTTCTTACGGCAATTATATTCTTATATCCTTTGTTGGCTAGAATATCTATGGGAAGATTGTTATAAAAACCTCCGTCTAAATATTTCTTCCCATCCACTTCCTCTATTCTAAAAGCAGGAAGGTTTGCGCTTGCTATTAAAAAATCAATTAATTTCCCCTCCGGTATATCCTCCTTCATAAGCTCCATCGGCTTCTTGTCGGTCAGATTAACAGTAACTATTCCAAAATCAATATTAGAACTGCGGATTTTATCCTCATCAATATAATAGTCAAACAATTCTCTTATTCTTGAAGTGTCCAACCCTCTATTGCTTAGTATTTCTTTAGACTGATGCAAAAGATAGGAAAAATTAATATTTCGCAAATTAAAGTGCCTCAAATCTTCAACTGTCTTCTCGTCAAGATCAAACAATTCATAGGAATCAACGCTTAACCATATCTTTTCCAGCAATTCATAGTCCCCTTGGACCATCATTGCCCCATTAATAGCCCCTATGGATGTTCCGGCGATTCCTCCGATTTCTATATTTAATTCTCTTATAGCTTTATAGGCTCCTACATGGTAGGCT
This sequence comes from Clostridiales bacterium, assembly GCA_003483345.1. Taxonomy (GTDB): domain Bacteria; phylum Bacillota; class Clostridia; order Tissierellales; family Sedimentibacteraceae; genus Sedimentibacter. The sequence continues at coordinate 2,003 of DMWH01000266.1, forward strand.
CCCCTCGCGCCTCCTCCTTCTAAAACCAATCCGAACATAATATCACCCTATTCAACTGATAATAATTTTACTTGAGTTGCGCCCCTTATTTTTTTTATATCGGCTATTACTTCGTCAATAGACTTGCTTAAATCTGAAATATCCAATGATACATTTACAGATGCCTTGTTGTTAAT
>DMWH01000266.1:2213-3268 GCA_003483345.1 Clostridiales bacterium
ATTTGATTTTCGTCCGGAGAAAAAACATAATCCTTGTACTTATAATATGTACTCCTGCTTATACCAACAACCTTAACTGCCTCGCTGATACCTTTCACACTTCCGGTGTTGATTAAATTTCTTGCTTCAATTACCTTTTCATATACTTCCGGAAGAATTTTTTTATTGACAATCAAATACTTTTTCATTATATCCACCTCCATTCATTATTGATTATTGCGCAGTTACTATTTTAATGTCATTCTGAGAGTCTTAGCTCGAAAGATGCCCTAACCCTATTTTTCAGAGTCGACTTCTACTGTTGCTCCGCTTTTATCGGGTTCCAGCATTTCAATTCTCCATTTATGTTTTAATTTGCTAATGCTGTCTTTAATTTTTTCCGGAAATTTCTCATCTTTTGTAATATTCATCAAAGTCGGTCCTGCGCCGCTTATAAACAATGCCGGCGAGCCAGCTTCAGCACAAATTTCTCTTATATTATCGTATTCATGAATTAAAGTGCCTCTGTAAATCTGATGCAATCTATCGTCCAATGAAATATTAATCATATCCATATCGCCTGTTTCCAATGCCTTTAGTAATACTGCAACCCTTGATACATTAAATACCGCATCCTTGAAGTCAATTGTTTTAGGGAGAATTTTTCTTGCTTCACTTGTCGAAGTTTCAAAATCAGGAATTAAGGCATAAAACTTTAGTGTACTGCTTATATTGTATCCGACGGCGTAAGGTCTTTCTTTTTCAATCATGGATGCTGTCAGTCCTCCATAAACACAGGGAGAAATATTATCGGGATGTCCTTCAATCGCAGCGGCAATTTTAAACATTTCATCTTTTGTCAATCCTCCCTTGTAAAAAGTGTTAGCACCATAAACCCCTCCCACAATACATGCCGAGCTGCTTCCTAAACCCCTTGAAACAGGAATTTTGGCATCTATGGAAATTTTAAGTCCATCAACCTTTTTCCCTAAATTTTCAGCAGTAACAACAAACGATTTATAAACTAAATTTTCATTATTATTATAAACTTCCGGGCAACCTTTAATTATCAGTCC
>DMWH01000034.1 GCA_003483345.1 Clostridiales bacterium
AAAATATTCCATAAAATTACAATAAAAAAAGAGCCCTCTCAGGCTCATCGAAAAAACTTCCTTTTTAATTGAATGAATAAACTTTTTTTATTAATATCATTTACGATAATATCATTTAAGTTAGATAAAATATTAAAAACCCGTATTTTCCCATGATTTTTGACTGTATATACTGATAGAATCCTATACGCATTTCGTTGCTGTAATCATTCTCCGGGTTGTAAAGAACAAAATCTACCGTATAAGTCAGCTTAACTTCCAGCTTCTTTTCTATTTCTTCCTCTATCATTTTGGCCAAATTGTTTTCCGTTATAAGCCATATTACCTTCTGAGGTTCGGCTCCGGACTTTTCTAATAACTCTTTTGTTTGCTCTTCTTCTCTACACAATTCTTGCCCGAGCATTCTTCCTCTTTTTTGCTAATTCATAGATTTCATCGGCGTAAGTGTTTATTTTATTCTCATACAAAGCATCTCAACAACCTTCAATACAATCTTCATCATTTTCATATCCAGCTTTAGCCGCATCTTCTCTGGCCCATTCTATGCATAAATTATGAAGCCGCTTTTCATTAACTTTGAATTTTGTACCGTCACTCATGGTCAACTCATCCATTTTTATTACCCTCCTTTTATATGTGTTAAAAACACTCCTTTTTAATTTTTCATATAGTGCGTGATTTTAAAGTTTTTTATTCCAAAAAATAAAAAAATCCGGAGTTTTCACCCCGGATTAATAGCGGGAAATATGAAGCCTTAAGTCATACTTATTACACAAATCTATCATATTCTTAGTGCCCCTTGACTTGCCGTCCCAAAAAGCTATGCAAGCTCCTTCGGTCCCTCTTGCATAATCAAGCATCTGCTGGTTTCTTAAATATCCGGCTTTTTTGCCGTATTTGTTCCATCCGGCGGGGAAGTATGCAACATCAAAGCCACGCTTCTTTGCATATTTTTCACCCAGCGTATCGGCTCCTTTTGCCATTCCGCAGACTACTGTTATTTTGTATCCTTCTTCAATTACCCGTGACAGCATGTGGTCGCATACCATGCAGAGCTTCTTGAAATCGTCAAAATCTCTGCCGCCGGCTATTATTAATCTGAACACTTTCATTTTTCTACCTCTGTATTATTAAAGAAAAGCCCGGAGTTAATATCCGGGGCCTTAAGGGTTTCGGGATTAATCGTCATGTCTGATGAATATCGGCTCTCCCATCCTAACCCATTCCTTCGGGATTCTCCCTCCGTTTTCACAAAGAAGCATGTTAATCCCTTCTGCGGCTTCATCCAAGATCATAGTTTCTTCAAATTTAAAGACTATGCTGAACTTAGCGGAAACACGCTCATCATTAATGCTCGGAACAGGATTCTTATATTTTCCCATATGTCCTCTTTTTTTTAATAATTAAGGCTTTTTCTATACTTTTCCTTTCTCGTATAGCTGCCTTTTCCTTTCTTTGCCCTAAAAACACCGGTTCCTCTTCCTATCTCGGAAGTTGTAAACTTCCTTGAATTAAGTAAGAGTTCGTTTTTGTTTATTGTAATCTTTTCCTTCTTCATGATACTTCCCTCCTTTATCTGTTTCAGGGGGAAGATATCACTCCCCCACTGTCTTTACCACCATAACATTGGCAGGATTTCAAAGATTAAACCGTAAGCCTTTTCTTCTTCTGCTGCCACTGTTTTAAGATTTTCTACATCCCAGTTCGGTTCTTTCTCTGTAATTTTTTCTTAAGGATCACCAATATGAAATCGATGCATTTATACAAGTCCATAATTTCTCACTTGTATTCAATGTTTTGGAAGTCCGCATCCTTGCGGTCTAATTCGTTTAACATTTTCAAACGTTCATATATCCACAAGTCAAAGGTGCGGTTTAAACTCTACACTTCCCTCTCGCCGAATCCATAGCTTTCTCTTTGCCTTTTCCATTATTTGCTTTTTTCTTCATCAAGAAACCAGCTGGAAGGCATTTCATCTTTATTTATCCCTATGTCCTCTAAATATGCATGGCGGCTCACTTCTTCACTATCCTTAACCCTTTGTTTAATATAGCTTAATGTCTGCTGAATGCCGCTTACATAAGTCGTAACTTTTCTCGTAAAATCAGACCTTGTATCGTCGCTCATGTTCAAATCCCAAGCTGTATTGAATAATTCCTGCAATTGATCCATTGCTTCGTTAATTTCTTTTTCTATCCCTTTCTCAAGCTTTACATTTATCAAGGGCTCTTTTTTCATATTTTCCTCCTGTATCTTATATTAGCGGGGTATTGTAATATTTTCTGTCAAATTCTGAACCGATAATACTGCTGCATTCTGTAAATTCTTCATTAAGCTCCAAATCCTTAAGCACTATGAGCCATCTGAAAACTATAGACGAAAAACTTTGCTGTAAGGTTTTATGTTCCCTACTCATACTTTCTGTAAACATCAGCTCAAAAGAAAGCTTTTCGTCGCAATAGCCGGATAAATTATATCCCTTGTATTTTGCTGTGATTTTTTCCAGTTTTTCTCCCAGCAACTTTTTGATTTTGTCTGCTGTTTCGACCGAATATTTATTTCTTTCGTCATATCGGTCTTCCTTCAGGAGCCGGCTCAATTTATCAATCCAAACAAAACAAGTATTTGTAAATAGGATTTGTGTTTTTTTTGGTTGAGCTATCATTTCCTTTACAAAGCCTGCCGAATCAAAAGAATAACTATTCACAAAGTCGCTCACTGTGCCTGCAACCATACTGCCGTTATTACACTCATTAAATAACCGCACTATTTCGTTCGCCTTTAATCTATTCATTATTTCCTCCTCTTATGTGTCAAAAGACACTCCTTTATTTTTTGTTGTTTTATAATACGAATTGTTTTGTAGAAATATTCCTAAAATAATAAAAAAAAAGAGCCACCGCATTATCTGCGACAACCCTTTATTTTATTTATATGTACAAGTCGGTAAAATCGGATTCAAGATATATTACAAAATCATCCGTACTATATCCGTATTCATCAAGCACTTTAGTTATTAAATTCTTTATAACACCGACATCTTTAAGCGACTTGATATAAATTTTGCCGTTAACAGAAATCGGATTAACCAATTCTTTCGGATTCTTTGAAAAATACTTTGTTCTTTTCCCATTCATATATTTTTTATCTGCAAACGACAAAAGTATTTTTTCGTCAACCCCGATAAGATATTCACACACTTTATAGAATAAATTCTTCCAGTCTTTCACCTTAATTAACCCGCTGCTGCCAATGGAAAAACCGTATGGAACTGTATATTGGAAACTTTCATTTAAGGTATGCTCTATTGTTTTGTCTACTTTAAATACCGGAAGATCCTGAAGATTCCTTTTCTTCCATTCGTTCTTTTCTTCATCGGTACAGTTCAATAAAAACTTTAAGTCTTCAACTTCCTCTTTAATGTCCTCTACCCTATTGACAGCCTTTGAGTATTCTTCGATGTCAAACTGTTTCTTTGCAATTTTAGCTTGAATTCCGGCTAATATTGACTTAACCGTATCATCCAGAACATTTTGTAGATTGCTTAAAGAAATAGTAATATCCACCACGTCTTTTGTAAAATCCCTTCGCAAAACTTCGGTTAACTCTAATTGTTCCTTTTTCTTTAACATGGTATCCTCCAATTAATAGATTATTTGTTTTAATTTGTAGAATTTTTTGTCCCATTTTATATTACGCAAATAATTTTTTTAATATTCCATGCTTTTTCGAGTTAACCCTATAATTTAAGAATTAAAATATCTTCGGGTGAATTTACAAAATCAACAAACTCTTTGTTCAAATCGCAAGGCTCTTTAATTTCGTTGAATTTCTGAGGAATTAAAGAGCAAACCTCACTTATGAATTTATTCCTGTCAGATCCGACATAAACATAGGTTTTAAATGATTTCATGATTTCTTCAATCGGTTTAAAATCTTTAATCAAAGATTTTTCAATATTTTCATAAATTTTAAACTCGTACTTGCCTGAAACTTGACTTGTACTTATTAAATTAATTAAGTCGTTAAATTTTCTGCTTACCAGAAGAACTTTTCCTTCCTCCACAATTCCCCTTATCTTTTTCGCTTGTTCTTTCAAGAGAATGTAGTTGTCAAGTTCGGATGTAAAGTCCTTAATTTTAAGAAGTGCCACAAAAATATCCTTCTTGGATTTTTTGTCCTTAAAATCAACAGTCGGAAAAATATAAGTATTGGTTTCAGTATCAAAAACCCTCAGGAAAAGATTGTTGGTATCCACATTCTTCCTTCGTGTTACATTTTCCACTATCAGAACAAACTCCTTATACTTGGCTTTAATATACTTTTCGTCAGTCAGGAAAAAACCATCGCCGATTTGATAGACAGCCGAAGGTGAAAACCTTAATGAAACATTTTTTTCTTTCAGTTCTTTTCTTAAAAAATTTTTTTCTTTTCTCAAATCTCTCATAATTGTACTCCTTTAAATTTGTGTGTTTTAGTTATGATACGATTATGATTTTTTAAATATTCCAAAAAAAATAAAAAAAACCATAGCTCGAAAGCTATGGTCTGTCGCAGGCAAACATCATGAAATCATGTTCTTCCTTGCTTTGTAAAAACCTTTTTATTTCTCCTGAAAAACTTTTGCCTCTCTTGGTGAATTTCGGGAAGACTCTTTCGTTTAAAAGCATTGAATAAATTTCTTCGTACAAATCATCTTCTTCCATAATATCATCAATGTAACATTTGTGGACTTCAAGAACATCGGTCGGATTTTCAGGGTATTCCTTTAAGGTTTCCTCTATACTGATGTCGTTATATATTTCAACTTTAGCAAACCTTTCATCGTCAGCTATATCCGCAGTATTGACATACAGGCTGTCGCCGTGTTTAAAGCACCAAACCAAAGTTTTTACATCCTTTACGATATCCATTGCCTTTTTGGAGTATTTTTTGATGTGCAGATGCTGTTCAACAATATCAAGGTAGAATTCAATATCTGTAAAAGCCTCCAGCACATCATTCGTTTCAATTACAGAATCAAGAGAGCTTACCTGAACCCACTTATCTTCCTTATTATCATAAATCGTAAATTCTATCCAGTTGTTGTAGTCAACATAGAGAACATATTTCTTGCCCTCTTTCTTGCCTCTCTCTATTTCCTTATTAATATTGAGGTCCCGAGTAATGATGCTTTCAAGTTCTTCATCCGTTTTGATAAAGTATCTCATTTCATCATAGAATCGCCCGTTGTTGCTTTTATCCTTGGAGTATACCAGCTCTTCCCCGGTTTCCACATCATAAAGAGTAGCAATAAGGTCTCCCATGGCCTGAATGTAAACCGTGCAACCCTTATAGTCGATGGAACCTATGGTCCCTCCATACCAATAGCAGTGCTGCTTGTTTTCGTAAATATATTTGGGATCAAGATGCAGCTTTGCTCCCCTTACTTTTGCCTGATCTTCTAAATCTTCGATCGCCTCAATTATTTCCTCTCTGCTAAAATTCATAACTTCCTCCTCTTTTTTAATAAATAATTTCGTTAATTTCATCGGCGAAATAATGTTTTACAACCATTATTTCAACATTTTCTTCATCACCAAAACTTTTCTCCAAATTTTTAGCCGCATTTACGGCTTCCATTTCATTGTCTTTTACAATAATGTTGCTTATCTTGCCGTTTAAAGCAGCACAAGCAACACAGGTAAACTCCTTGCTTTTCTCCATGATTCCTCCTTTAAATAAATGTGTATATAACACTCCTTTTATTTTCTCTTATATTACGCATATATCATTTTAAATATTCCAAAAAACAAAAAAACGCATTTCTATTATAAATTTGAAATGCAATACTAAGGTTTCTCTTTTTTATATAAGCTTCCTGCAATTAATCTTTCCGGCTGCTGTCCTCGGAAACTCATCTACTATTTCATGCTCCTCAGGGATTTGATTGTCAGCAAGCTTATGTTTAAGCAATATATCAAGTTTTTTTTAATTTATAAATTTGATAGTTTCCATTGGTAATAATAAATGCTTTTAATGCTATATATGATAAGCAAAAATATTTGTGTATAAAATGGTATTTTTTTGTTGTATTTTTTTGCTCGTTTGAATAATACTTTAACCAAAGCTTATCTATTGACGGATAACCTTTTAACTCTTCTTGTATTGACATACTTTACTCTTCATACTTACACATTAACTCCTTTAGTGCCAATTCTTCTGTCATATTTTGTAAAACCTCTGATTTTTTTATAAATTTTAAAGCTCATAATTTATTCCATAAGGAATTTCTGTACTATTCAAATAAATATTGAGAATTTGGAATATTAATTTTACATTTTGCGTACTATTTAATATAAAAATATAGGAGCGTTATCAACGCACAAAGAAAATAGGAGGAATAAGATGCTAAATCACATTACAAAAGACAAAATCAAAAAGGAAGGGTTGCACACCATAAAAGCAATTGTGGGTATGAAAGATGCAGCACAGATAAGACTTGTCGCTGTAATAAGTAAATCAGCTTTAGCTGCTAAAAAGGCTGAAGGTGAATTCTATCTTGCAACCACCCTGTTCGATAAAACCGGTACAATATCTATGCCGTTATGGAACAGTGCGGAAGTACTGTCTGAGGAACTGACGGTGGGAACGGTAGTTTTTGTCACAGGAACAAAGGGATCATACAAAGATGTTCCCCAGATTTCCATGAAGACAATAGAGATTGTTGACGATATTGAAAGCACAGCCTTTATACCCAAGTACAAAACTGAAGTGCAGATTCTTGTAAAAAAATTGCTGGGGTATGCCTGCAAAATTAAAGAGGAAAAATACAAGAAAATGCTTGAGGCAATTTTGGGGATAAAAATAGCCAATGACAGCTATTACGAAGTTACGGACAAGGGAAAATGGGAAGCCTTTATTAACTGCCCGGCTGCTGTTTCTCATCACGGAAACAAGCTGCATGGACTCTTGATGCACACAGTCGGAGTTGCACAGGCTATTGACTACATGGTGACCTCATATAAAACATTTGATGGGGTAAAAGTTGATCCGGAAGATGCCATAGATGCAGACTTATTGTATTTTATGGGTATTGTTCATGACTACTGCAAGACAAATGAGTATACCTATGATACGGCTATTTCAAGAAAGGAAAATATCCTTGTAGGCCATGAAGTATTCCTGATAGGCGAAATTACCCATCAAAACATTCTTCTCGGAAACCTCTTCACCAATGAAGAGCTATCCAAAATATTCCTTATTGAGATGCTTCATCACGGGGATTTCGGAAGATATAAATTGCCGGAACATGAGAAAAATAATCAACCCCTTGAAGCACAGCTTTTACACCAAGCTGACATGATTGACAGCCAAATTGTCGGGAATATTGAAAAAATCAAAGTTCCCAAAGACAAATAGAAGGGGAATATGTACAAAAACAAAACATGCCAATGTATTAGGGGGGAATATTCCTATTCCTAACAAATAAAAATAAAGCAGCCCAAACGCTGCTTTATTTTTTATTTTGAAATATTTCTTTTGTTAATTTCTATTACCATTTCTTCAACCTTGTTATAATCCGGCTTTGATGGCAACGATGAATTTTCTGCTGCATACTGTAATCTTTTTTCAAGTACGTCAACCAAATCAAAGAATTCCTGTCTGAAGGAACCATCTTCTTTCTGGAACTTGCCATTTCTGATCTCCAACAAAAACTCTCTGTCATGGCTTCGGTAAGTATTAATTCCCTTGCCTTCCAGTATCTCCGAACCCATCAATAAAAGCCTTATCAAATGCATGGCATGTTTATTAAGATGCTTGTCGTCCTTCTTTTTGTTTCTGTTATTCAGCTTGCTGTAATCTTTAACAACATTGCTCATTTCCGAATAGATACCATGAAAGTCCCTGAGAGGATAATGAGTAAGGGTTATATCCATGAATATTTCTTCATCAAATTCCTCTTTGTCGCTTTTGTCAAGATATAACCTTATGCTTTCTCCGGTAAATTCAGTATATTTTTCTTGAAAATGATACATTTGATTTTTCAAGCTGTCCAGTATATGTTTTTCCTTTTCGGCTTGAGGGTAATTATCCCTTGTAAGTGCATTTTCAAGTCTTCTTAACTGTGCGGTTGCATACCCGCCGAAACTGTGCATGGCTTTCTTTGATAAAAACAAACCCGCATTATCTCTTAAAAGCTTCCCTTCTTCTGTCAGTACAAATAAATGGTCTTCACTGGTTCCCAGTATTTCAATTACATTGGGATTGCAATTCAACAGCAGTTCAATCATTTTTCTGAAGGCATAAATTACGGTATCCGTTTCATGGTTTTCAAACTGCTCGAATTTTACCAAACCAATAATTTCCTTTTCCCGTTCCATAGCAATGCCTCTTATGTCCAAATCGCTTGTTTCAGTGTTTGTGCCGTAGGCATAAGAGCCGCCGGTGGTAAGAAAAATTATATTGCTTCCCAAATGCTCGTTTGTCCTTAAAAAGTCATATTCTTTACTTAACAACTTTTGTTTAATCTCCGTGATATTCATTGTATTAAGGGGGGTAAAGCCTTAAAGGACTTACCCCCGTCCTCCTTTCCTGATTAATCCGCAGATTTCACTTCTTTGGTGGATCTTTAAGCATCAGCAGCCCGGTAATATTAATAATGTATTTATCTACATTATTAAGCACCTTTTCATAGCTGCCTTTCCCTTGGAACTCATCTATCACTGCCCTTTCTTCCTCCGACATATTCTCATGTTTGTTCTTTCCGTAGGAAGGAGGCAGCCATTTTTTCTTCATTGAGCCAAAGATGTTGAATTTCTCCAAGGTTTCGGAATCCTTGAATTCAACTCGGCAGTCACCATTTTATAGAACGTCAGATAGAAATATTTAAACTCTATGTTTTCTGTTTAAACGTTCTCTCGGCTTCCCCTAATATTTTCCTGACATCTGAGCCCCCGTTCAAATAACCGAATATCTTTTCTATGTCTCCTGACACCTGCCGCTATCTCTAAATTGTACCAGTCAATAAGTTTCTTGATAAAATAGTTCCCTGCCATCGGATAAAATTCAAAGTCCTTATTCTATTTATTTTCTATTTTCCCTCCTGTTTTTTTTTAGTTTTTAAAAACAAATTCAATGGAACTCCAACTGAAGAAATATATTGGGTTTCCTTTGTATAATGCCTTGCGAAAAGAAACCGACCAGTCATTTTTAATATGGAGCCCCTTTTCATTCCCGACAGCATAACCCAACCCGGAACACAACATGTCAAATTGTTCTGTGTCAACCTTCCTCCTGAATGTCTCATAGCTTATATCTGTAAAATTATCCGTAATTGCAGCCAATTCTCTACTGTCGCCGGGATTTGTGCAGTTGTAGGCATATTGAAGCTTTCTCATCTGTCCTGTAGCTGAAATTCACAATCGTAAAACTCATCCACACAGACGGGCATCCATCCTATTTCGTACTTTCTCTCCTCGTTTGCGTCTTGAATGTACTCATCATAAGCATCAATCAATGCAATCAATTCATCTCTACTTAAATCGTCAGTTATACGTGCCATCAGCTACATCCC
>DMWH01000009.1 GCA_003483345.1 Clostridiales bacterium
TAGGTCATCATGACACAGCAAAAACGTCAAACTGTGTCACTCAATTTCAGTACCTATTTCATTTAGCATATTAACATATAGGAGGAGTTCCTCTCGGGAAGTAACGTTTAACTTGGTATAAATACGTTTGGTATGGGTTTTTATGGTGTTAATACTAAGGCATAGTATTTCAGCAATCTCCTTGGCATTGTGGTCTTTGGCATAAAGGTCAAAGACTGAGCGTTCGGCGGGAGAGAGAGTTTTTATGTTTTCCAGAAATTCATCAAGGATAGAGAGTGATAGGTTCTCCTGCCGGGCTTTTTCATATAACTCTTCATTATGTGCTGCCAGGAAACTAATTAAATCGTCTATCTCGGCTATTTTTGTTCTGGGGGCGGCACTCAAGTCCGCAGATTTAATCATATCCAGGCCTTCAGTAATCGGTTTTAAGAATCTTTGGCTTAAAATGTAGGATGCTATGATTCCCAGGATAACAAGTATCATTAGCAAGCCAATTAATAATAGATTCAGTTTAGTAATTGAACTCACGAGATCACCCTCAGGAACCATTATGGCTGCTACCCACTGTTCATCATAGAAAGCTGAACCTTTAGGATATAAGTTAACAGGTGTATGAATTCCCAGGAATGAATTATCCTGATCCTGCTTATAAGAGTAAAAGGAACGACGATTATTAGAAATCTTAAGGACATTATTACCTTCAGATATATTTCTAGCTGAAAAACCACCTGCAAACATGCATTGCTGGAAAGGTATTGTTCCTTCAGTTATGGGTGAGAGTATACAAAATAGTCGGGGATAAATATTGTTGTTGAGCATGTGAGTTAGTTTAAAAAGCATTGCACTTACTTCAATTCCACAAACACCAAAGACATTACCCTGGGAATCAATTAAGGGAACCGAGCACAGCATTACTTCCTCGCTGGTATCTGGAAATATTAATTTTGGACTCCAATAGTACAGACGCGACAATGGCAGATTCCTGTTTGCCTGGGCGGCATTCATAGAATGATGGTAATACGAAGCATCGCTGACATCAAATTCCATCTTCCACTGGGCATGAAGTGACAACGCGTTATTACGGCTTATACTGGGCATACCACGCAGAATAATAATGGTTGGAGAAGAGGAGCTAATGATATTGGGCTCCATATTCTTAATATATAACCCCGCCCTGGAGTTATTGGCATTATCAAGGGCCGGATTAATAGTGGCATTTAAAATAAAGAAAACACCGCTGCTCTTAGATCTTTGCAGACAAAATAATGTGCGAGTTAATTCGCCGGATATAACCTCTTCCAATATCTCCGGATGTTCTTGCAAATCAGATATCGGTACACCCAGTTTGGTCGTTTTATTTTCGATACTTCTGGATAATTCCTTGGAGAACTCAATGGCCTGAATCGAAAGCTCCCCATATTGTTTGGAAATGTCCTGTGAAGCGTGCAGCAGCTCATTTTCAAACATTCTCTGACTTTCAGACATACCTGCAGTAAATATTCCGGTAATAAAAAGGATAGCTATTACTCCTAGAAAAATGGTTAACACCAACACTAACAAAAACAGAAAGAGCCTGAGTATCATCGGTGTACCATTTATACCTGGTTTCTTAAGTTCTTGTTTTAAGAACTCTATTTTTGTAAATAGTAAATTTTTCAATTTATAATAGCCTCTATTTGGTTAAAGTTCCGCCAAAACGATATCCCGCCCACCACGAACGATTTTAAAATTTATTAATAAAATCATTATATTTACCATTTGATACTGCTTCATAAGCTATTGCCGGATTACTACTTTTTAAAAGTTCTATGTAGGATTTTCTAGATTGAGTTGCAGTTTCCTTTAACTGGCTTTCATATTGTTGTTGCAGTTCATCGATGCCTTCAAATAACGGTGGTATATAAAATGCATATTCTTTCTGCATTATCCTGGAGGTCTGTAGAAGTTTCTTAATTCTTTCATCCGAAATATTCTTAATCTGCTGGGACATAATCTCGCCAAAGGCTTCTTCGGTTACAGGAAGATAGCCGGTCAATGACACAAAGCGAAGATTGTTTTCCGGCCCGGTGAACCATTTTAGAAAAATACCGGCTGCATGTTCTTTTTCTTTGGTAGACTTGATTACGCTCATACCGGCTCCTCGCTGTATAGCTACTTTTTTCCCACTTTCAAAAACAGGATAAGGCAGAATATCCAGCTCTACCGGTTCAGAGGTGTTGTCTGCATATGTAATCGTAGGAGAAAAAAACGATACTCCCGCGGTGGATCCGGTTGAACATATGATGTCACCTGTTTTGGCAAGATCAGTGGCATATCCGTTATGTATAGCTACCTGGCCTAAAACCGCAGGTTTATAGTAACATTCCCACACCCTGGGATATTGTGGAGATGTGAAGTTAATAACATTATTTTTTACAAACTCTGCGCCCAATTGCTTATATCCTATTAAAGCAAAATTAAACAGTGAATCGGGCATGAAAAACATTTTACCGTCATTGGCGATATTAGGCGTTTGCTTATCAGTCCAATCATAATAAAGGACTGCTGTTCTGATAACGCCTTCAAAAGTACTTAAATCCTCAATTTTAGCACCGGTCTCCCGGGCAAATCTATCAAATAAAGTTTTGTTTAGAAACAAAACTTCTGTTGATTTAGCAGTAGGAAAGACATAGAGATGCTCTCCCTCCAACCGGCCTTCTTCTATAAATTCCGGAATGTAGGCAGAAAGCTCTTGGGGAGAAAACTGCTCATTAAGGTCAGCCAGCACCCCCTTTGCTGCTAATATAAGTGCTGTTTTAGGATAGGCAGTAGTAATATCAGGAAGAGATGGTGCGCCCGGGTCACCATTGGCAGCCATGGTCAGTTTTTCATGGAGGGTGGCACTGCCGGATATAGATGTAACGTTAATTATAATACCTTTTTCCTTCCCCACAGTATCGTTGAATTCATCGACCATATTATCCATAGTCTCTTTTAATTGACCGCCATAGTTATGCCAAAGCGTAAGGGTTATAGGATTCTTTGAGTTTATTTTAGCTGAATTATCGCAACCAGCTAATATTGGAAGAAATATAAGTACCAGGATTACAAAAACAGAAATGTATTTTTTCAATATGTATCTCTCCTTATTATATAAGGGTTATTATCGATTTTATTAATTATAGCATTTTGATAAACATATAAAACACATTTATGGTGTCTTTACATATCATTTGGCCAATCACCCTGAGGGTGATTATGCACTTTTTAGGCCAAAATCACACCAGGGGTGATTCTTTATTAAATCAGAAAATATAAAATGTGGCATAATCAAAAATTTTATTAGGAGGTTTTTTTATGACTACTGAACCAAATGTTAACAACCAGACAGTGGAGAGCAGGATTCCAAACTTTGACCCGGGAGATATTGAAAAAAACAAGACTATGGCCGGACTAGCCTATATCATCTTCTTTCTACCTTTATTAGCCTGCCCCGACTCCCAATTTGGAAGATTTCATGCCAACCAGGCACTCTTGTTGTTTATTCTAGGTTTTGGAGGAAGCCTGATTTTATCTTTCATACCCATAATTGGCTGGGTACTTTTACCGGTATTTGCACTTGGTGTTTTTGTTTTAGCTATTATAGGCCTGGTTAATGGATTTGGAGGGAAAGGAAAAGAGCTTCCTCTTATTGGGAAATTTCGGATACTGCAATAAATTATCCGGCAAGCAGAGGGGGTATTCCTCAGACTATCTTATAATCTTCCGTACGGGATTATTATCTAAAAGAAAGAGGGATGACGCTTGTTTAAAAAAACTATTGTAGTTTTACTGGCCACATTAATGATGCTATCCTTAGCATCCTGTGGTGTAAGACAAAATCTTGATGAAAAGATAGCGGAAAAGGTCACTGAGGGTGTTATGAACAAGGCTACCGGT
>DMWH01000172.1:0-2606 GCA_003483345.1 Clostridiales bacterium
AGTCTTATTAAAAATAAATAATAATAAATGCTCCTCTTGCTGGTTACATCCTGCAAGAGGCTTCCGCCTCCAAAAATCAGCACGTCGGTTGATTTAAGTGCATTCAATATAGACAGCACATTGTACCTGTCAATTGTGTTTACCTTGTATCTTTTGCTTGTTGTTATCTTGTTTCCGGAAAGAACTGTTATATTTTTTCTGTCGGTTATCTCAAATATTTGCTTCAGTGTCATTTCCAGTATTGCCTCATCCCCTAAATTACCAAAGCCGTAATAGCCTGCCAACAACATTCTTTTCACTTCAGCCTCTCCTGTATTTTCACAAAAGCTCTGTAGCATATACTACATATCAAAACAAGTATACTGCCTAAAACAATGCCAAAGCCAAGAGCGATTACCGTTCTTGCAAAAGAAAGGTAAATCGGCGTTCTTATATGAGAAAAAGTATTTATTACAGATGATGTTCCTATTGCTCCCGCCAGCATAAACATTCCCGTATAAAACTCGGATTTCTTGCTTGCCGCAAACACGGCACCGAATATTGCAGGGAATGCAATTAAAAATTCCTTTGTCCTCGGTCTAGCCAAAAGCACATATTCCATAAAATTTCTTGTTATCATTTCAATGTTGGAGGGCTGAATTTCCGTTTCATGCCCCGTCCTAGAAATATAAACATATGCTGCTGCACCTATTATAAGAGCAATAATGCCGTAATATAGTTTAATTTCCTTGTTTAAAAACCTTACAGTCGTATTTATTATACCTCTAGCCGAATCCTCATCTTTATTCATAAAGTAAATTATAAACATAATTACGAAAATTCCAAAGGGAAGAATTTGAGCAAACTTTACTCCTCTAAAAATATCCATTTCAAGCATGTATCTTACATCGGCAAGCATCGAAGCCGTAAATACTGCACCTGCCAATGCAATTGCAACACTTCCCGTAAGTGTAAGAGTTGAATAAACAATAACTTGCAAATTTGAATATTTTTCTTCCGACTTAAAAATCTTTTTAATATTTGTCATAAAGAAGTAAATTGCAAGTCCCGAGAACACCACCGCTGCACCAAAGGCAAATCCTTTTTCTGCAAGGCTTCTCATCACCAATGGTATGAATGCTGCAGGCAGAGCAAACAAGTATAAATAAGAGCTGCTATTACTCTTAATGTTAAACATTTTAATAAACAGCATCACTGCAGAAAGAGTTATGCCAAAGGCCATCACAGCCATTCTTAAGGAGCCGATGGAGAAGCTTTTCATATACTGAGCTTTCCCGTAACTTATATTGTGAGCAGATAATCTGTTTTCCAGGCTTTTAAGTGTTCTATCATACTCAGCTTCATCCGTTAAGTATTTCGTACTGTCCTTTTCTTCAAAAAAAGGCTTAAAATATATAACTCTTATATTTCTTTCGGTAACAGCTCGAAACATCGTATTTTCAATTTCTTCCGCACCTTCATAATTGTAGTATTTATTTCTTTCTCTTATAAAATCCCACATTGTAAATGCGCGAAGTGCCTGATAACCGGAATCTTCAACCAAATCATTCAAACCTTCCTGCTCTAAGTGTTCCCTTTGAGTACCGCTTTCAATCAAGGCAATTGCAATATTTTCTTCTTTTATGTAATTTAACAGTCTGTCTTCATTATCCGGATAACCTAATACTTCCTTGCCGTGTGTTATATAAATTCTCGGCTTCAAATCATATCGTTCATTGGCAGCTTTATAAGCATTTGCTAACTTTTCATTGTAGGCTGGGAAATTAATCGGCCTTAAAATTACATCCAAACCGGCTTCTTTTACCATGGATATTTTATTAGAGTCATAGCCGATACCGATATTTAATAATCTTGAATCAGCTACCCTTGATACTTCATATACACCTTTTCCTGCTAAATTATTTACCTTTTCTAAATCGGTGTAGTATATGTCATCAACGATACCGTTTAAAACTATGTAATAAACATTGTCAAAAGTATATGTTTCATAAAAATCATCAGGATATCTTTCTTCCAAACCCGAAACAATATAGCTGAAAAGCTCTTCATCTTCCGTTGTAACTATAACATCTACGGGGTCTATTTCATTTTCTGAAATTGCTTCTACGATTTTCTTACTGTAATCATCCTGCCATTTATACTCTTTAATTAATTCTGAAATTATTTCGGCTCTTAAACTGTAACCGGCTTCAATCAATAATTTAATAGTTTCTTCCTGTATGGCCACAGACTCGGCCCCAAATTCCTTAAATCTTCTCAGCCAGTAGCTTAAATCATTATTTGAGCTATTGGCGAATTTTTTCATTTCATTGTAATCAAGAACTATTTCAGCAGTTTTATATTCTTTTTCAATTTCGACTCTCTGATATATGGTATACAAACCAACTATCAGCGAAAGACAAATCAGAAGCAATACTATTTTATCAACTTTTAGTTTCATCTTAACTCCTTGTATAATAATTTTATAACATGGGAAGGCAGATTGCCCGAAAACACACTTTTGTCATTCTGAACGCAGTGAAGAATCTGCATTTAGTGACGTTTGAGACTCGTTCGCTTCGCTCAGAGTGACAGTTCTTGTGCAACCTCGGGGGTAGTGTCATCTA
>DMWH01000172.1:2733-2876 GCA_003483345.1 Clostridiales bacterium
CTTCTTTTTTGCTTATTCGAAAGTCAATTCTTTCTGCTCCGTCAGGCAAATTCTTTACTAATTCCTTATATGTATTAATAAGTGTTTTTTCGCTGAAAAACACATGCACCCATGGTATGCCGATTGCATCGCTTAAGTGAGCG
>DMWH01000298.1:0-413 GCA_003483345.1 Clostridiales bacterium
CCCATAATATGACCGTAATATGTAATATAATAATTAAGTCCGAATTTAAGAATGTATATGAATCCTAATACAACAAGCCATTTTATCATAAGCTGAAATTCTTGATTCGGTACATAGATGTTTATTATGTTTCTTGTTATCATGGGATAAAACAAATCACATACTGCTACTGCAAATGCACAAATCATGTCGGTAATAAAAATTATTTTCACCGGTTTATAATAAGCTATAAATCTTTTAAGCATTTTTTACTCCTGTCGATTTTCAAATTTTGAATATATTAATGCTGCAGCCGTAAATAAAATTATAGAAGCAAAATCCAATAATACGAAAAGTATGAATCCTAATCTTATAAAATAACTTATAATGGCAATTAAAATTAAAGAAATTATCATTGCAGCTTTTGCATTTTT
>DMWH01000298.1:565-3630 GCA_003483345.1 Clostridiales bacterium
TTTTTTCAACGAACAATTTATGCATATCCTCTATTGACTTTATAAAGAAAATATGTTAAACCTAGAAAAGGAAGAGGGACATACCGGTCCCTGCCAAATAATAATATGTTTTCAAGGATTTATTACAGATACGTATGATTTGATTATAAAGATTTGAAAACGGGTATATTATTATTGGCATTCAGTAAAAGATATTCTAAATGAAATTTTATTAACTGAAAGGAAAAGAACAATGAAAAAAATTATAGCAATGCTTTTAATTGCAATGCTGATTTCAGCATGCACAGCTCAAGAAAACACACCTGAAAAAGCAGATGTTAAGACTGAACTTACCATGGGATATACTACGGAGCCCGAAGGTCTTGACCCTCACAGAACTGCTGCAGCTTCCACATTTACTGTAACCAACAATATATATGACACTTTGGTAGGCGTAACGCCGCAATGGGAAATTGTGCCCAGACTAGCAAAGGAATGGGTTATTTCTGATGACGGAATGGAAATTACATTCTCATTGAGGGATGACGTTTATTTTCATAACGGAAGACAGATGACTGCCAAAGATGTGGAGTATTCATTTACCAGGCTTAAGGATGCTGAAAGCCCCAGGGCAAGAGATTATGAAAATATAGTAAAAATTGAAGTTCTAAACGACTATGAAATAAAGTTTATAACTGCAGAATTGGATGTTGAGCTTTTAAAGAGCTTTGTATATCCATGGGCAGCCGTTGTTCCGGAAGAAGAAGTTGCAAACTTAAAAACCGAACCTGTCGGAACGGGAGCTTTTACTCTGGAAGAATGGGTACCTCAGCAACATTTGATTTTAAAAAGAAATGAAAATTATTACGGTGATGAAATAAAATTAGAAACCGTTAAGATGGTTTTAATACCTGATGCTACCGGCATGATGGCGGGATTTCAGGTAGGAGATCTTGACATTATTCCATTAACGGGAGATCAGGTAACAATGGTTGAAGGAAATGAAAATTATAAAATAATTTCTGAGCCTATGAATGCCGTTCAAATAATGTCTCTTAATACAAAAAATGAATATCTTTCAAATGAAAAAGTCAGACAGGCAATGGCAATGGCTATAAATAAAGATGAGGTTATTGAAGCTTCCATGTTTGGATATGGTGCTAAAATCGGCTCACACCTGCCTCCTACATCACCTGATTATTATGACACAAATAATATAATAGAGTATAATCCCGAAAAGGCTAAAGAGCTTTTGAAAGAAGCAGGATATGAAAACGGATTTGAGATTGATATGTCACTTCCCAAGAATTATCAGCTTCATGTTGATGCGGGGCAGGTAATTGCAGACCAATTGGGAAGGATAGGAATAAAAGTGAATATTCAGCTTGTTGAGTGGGGAACATGGTTAAGCGAAGTATATGGAGCTAAGAACTTTGATACCACGGTTGTCGGGCATACTGGAAGACTTGATTCATATGCATTTCTTTCGAGATATAAGTCAGACAGCAACGATTATATAAGCTTGACTACAGGAGAAGTTGATGCGCTTTTGGAAGAAGCTCTTAAAGAATTGGATGAAAATAAAAGAAAAGAAATTTACAAAGATATACAGGTAATTTTAGCAAATAAGCTTCCTGCAATTTATTTGCAAACTCCTCACACAATGTTGGCACTTCAAAAAAATGTTGAAGGAATGAAGATATTTCCTATAGACTTTTATGATTATAAGGATGTGTATTTTACAGAATAGCTAAATTGCCCTCTGAGGTGTCTTATGTTTAATTACGTTTTAGATAGACTTAAAAGCTCAATAGTTGTATTGTTTGTAGTGTCGATTATTACGTTTTTTGTGTTAATGATAATACCCGGAAACCCTGCACAGTTAATATTGGGAGCGGATGCAACTCCTGAAGCGATTCAGGAGCTGCATGTTGCTATGGGACTTGACAGACCGCTCTATCAGCAATATTTCAGCTGGCTTTTGGATTTGCTAAAACTTGACATGGGTAAATCCTACGTCTATGGTGAATCGGTTACTGTCTTAATAGCAAAAAGTATACCCGTAACTTTTTCATTATCAATTTTTGCTATGATTATGGCAGCATTTATAGCATTCCTTTTTGGAATGATTTCGGCAATCAAAAAGGACAGTATTGCAGATTATTTTTCAAGAAGCATTATGCAGCTTGGAGCAGCCATTCCTTCCTTCTGGATAGGAATGGTTTTTATAGTTTACTTTGGTGTGAAGCTAAAACTATTTCCTGTTTCAGGCTTTATTCCATTTGAAGTCAACTTTTTTAGATTTATAAAAAGCATAACTTTACCCTCTCTTGTTCTGGCTATCGGAGAAATAGGAACACTTTTAAGAATTATAAGAAGCTCCATGCTCGATTCTCTTAAACAGGATTATATGGACATGGCAAGAGTAAAAGGGCTTAGCAGCTTTAAAATATATATAAAATATGCCTTAAGGGGTGCATTGACTGCCCCATTGACAATAATAGGAATGCAGTTTGCCAAGCTTGCGGGAGGAACGGTTGTGGTTGAAACAATATTTGCCCTTCCGGGACTTGGAAGACTGGTTCTTACTGCCGTAGAGCACAGGGATATTGTGCTTTTGCAGGGTCTTGTTATGTTTATCACATCAACGGTAATAATTATCACTTTAATTGTTGATATATCGGTAATGTTTTTTAATCCAAGGGTTAAGTCCTTTCAACAGGGGGACCTATGAGAAAAAATATAAGCTTAATTTTAGGAATTATATTAGTGTTGATTATTATAGCTGTTTGGGTACTATCATTTGTTTATTTACCCTATCCTCCAAATGAAATGAACATTCCGAACAAGTTTTTGAAGCCGGGCATTGATTCAGAGCATATTCTGGGTACCGATAATTTCGGCAGGGACATACTAAGCCGTATAATATACGGTTCAAGAAATGTCTTGTTAGTTGCAATATCATCTGTAACACTGGGTGCCTTGCTCGGAATATTTTTGGGAGCTCTTGCTGCCATGGAGCGCTTTGCAGATACAATAATTATGCGTATTATGGACGGGCTTATGGCTTTTCCGGGAATACTTCT
>DMWH01000298.1:3643-4693 GCA_003483345.1 Clostridiales bacterium
TATTCTATGATATTAGAAACTGAAGCACTTTTGTATATAAAAGCTGCAAAAAGCTACGGGAGTTCAAGAAAACAAATATTCATCAGACACTACATACCTGCAATGCTTCCAAGATTAATCACCCAGTTTACTTCAGCTATAGGCTCGGCAGTTATGATTGAAACATCTCTTTCTTTTTTGGGACTTGGAGTTCAGCCTCCATATGCCAGCTGGGGCTTGATGTTAAGTGAATCAAGACAGTTTTTTTTGGGTTATCCGTATTTGGCTGTTGGCCCCGGAATTGCAATAATAATTACAGTGTTAGGATTTAACCTTATTGGAGACGGGTTGAACGATATTATTATAAACAGGGGGAATTCTGATGAATGAAACTGTTGTGCTTAACAATCTCCATATAAAGGCAGGAAGTAATACATTAGTAAAGAATACTTCACTAATTATTAACGAAGGAGAAATTTTCGGGCTTGTAGGAGAATCAGGCTCCGGAAAAACTATTACTGCTAAGGCTATTATCAACTTGCTTCCTAAGGGATTAAGCTATTCGGCTGATGAAATAATTACTGCCGGTAAAAATATGTTAACTGCTTCGGCAAAAGAAAAAAAAGAACATATAGGGAAAAATATTGGATATATTCCTCAAAATACGGTATTTTATCTGCATCCCATGATTAAAATAAAAAATCAAATCGGAGACGGATATATTCATCATATGAATAAAACCAAGAAGGAAGCTTTGGAAAAAGCAGAAGCTTTGTTATATAAGGTTGGATTTAAATATCCCAAAATAGTGCTGAATTATTATCCGTGGCAATTAAGCGGAGGGATGCGTCAAAGATGCAATATTGCAATGGCTTTGATGAACGACCCGAAGCTTATTATTGCAGATGAGCCGACAACGGCTTTGGACAGCACTGTTCAACGTCAGGTTATGGAATTATTCAGAAAAATAAATGAAGAGATGAAATTGTCCATACTTTTGATTTCTCATGACTTAGGATTGGTAAAGCATTACAGCCACAGCTTAGCGGTAATGTATGCCGGTCAGATTGT
>DMWH01000060.1 GCA_003483345.1 Clostridiales bacterium
GAAAGGTCGCATTGATAAATATAGTAAGGTCTTACTCTGTTCATAACAAGCTTATGAACCAAATCTCTCATAATATGCGGGCAGTCATTGACTCCTCTTAACAATACTGATTGGTTTCCTAAAGGAATACCTGCATCAGCCAACTTTCTTAAAGCTTCCATAGATTCGGGAGTAAATTCTTTCGGATGGTTAAAATGAGTATTTAACCAAATCGGATGATATTTTTTAAGCATATTTACAAGGTCATCCGTAATACGCTGAGGCAAGACTACAGGTGTTCTCGAGCCTAAACGTACAATTTCCACATGTTGTATTTCTCTTAATTTACTGATAATATATTCTAATTTTTTGTCTGATACTAATAAACAGTCTCCGCCCGACAATAATACGTCTCTTACTTGAGGAGTCTTTCTGATATATTCGATGCATTTATCGATATTTTCCATTCCTACTTCATCATCCGATTGTCCTGCAAATCTTCTCCTTGTACAGTGTCTGCAATACATTGAGCATTGGTCGGTTATTAAGAACAAAACCCTGTCCGGATAGCGATGAGTTAATCCCGGGGCAGGCGAATCCGTATCTTCATGCAAAGGGTCAACCATATCTGCAGCGCTTACATGTGTTTCAACAAATGTTGGAACAGCCTGCATTCTTATGGGGTCTCTCGGGTCATCTTTATCCATATGTGCTGCATAATATGGTGTGATACCCATTCTGAATTTTTCCAACACCTTACTTATATCTTCTTCCTCTTGCGCAGTAAGATTAATTATTTTCTTTAGTTTCTCTATTGTGTCTATTCTGTTTTCAACCTGCCATCTCCAGTCGTTCCACTCTTGTGGCTTAACATCCTTCCATAGCTCTATTTCATTGTAATAAGCCATATTCTACCTCCTCAATTATTTAAACAAGCAACATATGTCATTCGCCGAGCAAATGACATGTTGCTTAGTTTATTATGTATTTATGCATATAATTTTGTGAATAATTCTCTTAATCCTTTGCTTTCCCTCATTATCTGCAGGGCCGTTTCTGAATGTCCCTTTGTATAGCCGTTACCGATTATCATGTTTATGTCCTTGCCTACACCTTCGGCTCCTAATGCTGCTTTCGTAAAGCTTGTAGCCATGCTGAAGAAATATACTGTCCCTTCGTCTTTTGTAGCAAGTATTGCCGACATTTCACAATTTGGTCTTGATACTACACTTATTACCAAATCACATAATTGTCCGTCTGTTGCTTCCATAATCTTTTCGTATACTTCAGTTGCATTTGTAGCATCGCCTGATATTAAAACATCTGCCAATCCAAGTTCTCTTACTGTATTCAGTGATACTTCCCTGTGGGCCCAGCAAATAACTTTTCCTGTGGGACCTGCCTTCTTCTTTGCTTCATATAAGCATAAAAGACCTGATTTGCCTCCCCCGCCGAGAACTAATACGGTATCTCCTTCTTTGACCAATTTCCTGGTTTGCGCCGGTGCTCCTGCTACATCAAGCACTGACAAAGCAAGATTTTCGGGGATGTCTTCAGGAATCTTTGCATAAATTCCGCTTTCAAACAATATTGCCTTCCCTTTGATATCAACTTGGTCAATATCTTTCCTAACCTCAAAAATTTCTTCGATTACTAATGGAGTCAGCGACAATGATACCAGTGTTGCTATTTTATCTCCAACCTTCAAATCTGTTTTTCCCTCAAGCGCTGGTCCTATTTGCTCAATAGTACCGATTAACATTCCGCCTGAACCTGTTACAGGGTTTTGATGTTTTCCTCTTTCGGCAACGATACCTTTCATAATTTCTTTGATTTTTTCTACATCCCCGCCTGCTTGATCGCTGATTTGCGTGAAGCTAGCAGAGTCAATATTCAATGTCTGCACATCAATAAGAATTTCGTTGTCAAATATTTCCATTGTGTTGTCAATTTTCAAAGCCGGTTGTGGTAACACTCCTTTAGGTTCAATCACTCTGTGTGTGCCATATGGGTTTCCTTTTTTCATATTGCCTCCAAATTTTCAATAATTGGGTATGGATTGTATGGAATTAAGTATATTCAAATATATAATTAGCAAAATTTATGCCAATTATCCAAAAATAAAAAACAGCCAGTTTTCAACATTTGCTTTATAAAAATGTTTTCATTGTCAGGTAAGTGCCGAAAATTCAGCTTTTTGTTGATGAGTAAATAATTTTGTGATATAATGAATATTATCAATGAAGTAAAGACTTTGGTCTTTGCCCCTATGTATTCATTGTATCGGTGTGAAGCAAGCCGCATTAAAGCGTATTCATGGCCTGATGCGATATGATAATTCTTATCATAGTAAAATATCAAATGATTATGAATATCATACATCATATAACAATCTTTTAATAAAATATAGTAAAAAAATAAATTTAATAAGTATAGGATGGTATAAAATGGATAACAGACCAATTGGAATTTTCGACTCCGGAATCGGAGGACTGACAGTAATGAGAGAAGTTATGGAGCAGCTTCCCTACGAAAACATAATATATTTAGGAGATACCGCAAGAATACCCTACGGTTCTAAATCTGAGCAAACAATAAAGAAATTTTCACTTCAATGCGCTACATTTTTAAAAAATAAAGATGTAAAAACCATTGTTATAGCATGTAATACAGCAAGCTCAAATGCGCTTGACTTATTGACCGAGGAGTTTGATATTCCAGTTATCGGAGTAATAGACCCCGGTGCAAGGAGTGCTTCAAAAGCTACCAAAACCGGCAAAAT
>DMWH01000147.1 GCA_003483345.1 Clostridiales bacterium
CGATTGGTACTTTTGCCGGTGTCTCCTTCATCTTTGTAAAATCCGACTGCATAATGGGATCTCATATTTATGCCCTTATTTTTTTTATTTAAGGCACGGTCTTTAAATTTATTGAAAGTATCAACATTATAGCTTGATGTGTGCATCTTCATAGAAACCATCATTTCCGAATGAACAAGTTGTGATTTATAAGGAGAATCACTGTAGCCGTTTGATTCAGCAATCATATGAACAAATTCATCAAGCACCGACTGAAGGTTCCCATCTTTGCAATAATCAAGCACATTTTTCCAATAAGCATCGGTGTTCTTTTTGCTATAGCATAGGTCTACAGCTGCAATAGACTCTTGTCTGTTAAACATATTTATTATTAATTTTGAAATTTGTGTGGCATAAAGACTGTCTTGTCCGTTAGACCTGTAAGCACAAACAGCCGGAGAGGCAATTGCCATATTAACCAGTACATCTGTTAAATCCCTGGGCATCTTTCCTAAATGTATGTTTTTTAGCCTGTCATTGTATTCTCTTAACTTCATAAGGTGCGCTAAAAATCCTTTCTGTCCCCTATCCTTTTCTTCTTCGTCAGCATCGCCTGAAACCAGGTCTGCACCATAATGAAACCATGTTGTAATATAACCTTGGCTGTCAAACAAGAAGGGAGCAAGGTAGTACCACCTTTCATCTTCCCTGTTTCCAAAACCTTGGTATCTTTCGAATTTTCTCAATAAATCATTAATTTTTCCGGCTAAATCCTTCTCAATATCATTTAAAGATTTGCCTTGATTCATACATTCTATGGGATTATATAAATTGGCAAGTGTTTTTGAAGGATACAATAAGCAAAACATGCTCATTGATTGGGGTATATTATTATCAAGATTAAATCTCAGCCTGGCTGTAGGATACCTCTTATTATTAGGGGCAAAATAAGAGGTGTTTATTTTTAATTTCTTTTGCTCGACTATCTTCCCCACTGTTTTTCTTTCCGCCTCGTAAGATATGAGGGTTGCAATCATTCTGGGCACCATTTCCCATGCGGAAAATACCAATATCTTTGAAAAGTTTTCGGCATTTTTAAAGGGACCGAGGGGTTTATAATAGGGAAGCGAAGGGGGTATCCAAAGAAGCATCTCGGCTTTATTTTCAAAAGCAGCCTCTTTAAGCCTTTCAAGACGGCCGTTGGCGGAACTGATTTCTCTATAATTTCTGATTGCTCCTTCATTAATCCATAAATTATTACTTCGAGCAATTTTCAGTTTATCACGCTTATTTTTAAAGTACCTCTCTATTTGTCTCTTCATTTTGTAATCCTTCATAAAGGACAATATATATGGAGATGATTTTACATAATCTACCGGTACATAGTTATTTGCTCCGATATTATTAAGAAGCTTGTCCGCTTCCACATATGACATAATATCTTTTTCGGTAACCGAAATAGGCAGCTTAGAGCTTTCATCGTTTATGAAGTCGCCCTTATCTATGGCAGCAATCCTTTCAGTCCTGCAGACCCCGTTGTACATGGCATTTTCAGCTTTTTTCTTCGCCTCAATTACAGAAATATAGTCAAGGTCAATTTCCCTTAATTGGACAGATAAGTTGCTCCATATTTCCTTAAATTCTTTTTGGCCTTTTTCGTCATCTATTAAAAAGTTCATTACCTGCATGAATTCTGAATAATGCTCATCAATTTGGTTTTCATTTATTTCTTCCAAAGTTGAATATAATTTATAAGGGGTTGCAGATAAAAGCAAAACCCTTGTACCGTTTCCTTTTAAGAATTTCTTGACTAATATGCCTGTTTCACTTAAATCATCTGCAGATATTAAAAACTTAAAACGCTGAAACTCATCCATAATAACCAAATCAGGATTTAAAAACTCAACACTGATTTGTGCAAACATCATTCTTAACTTATATATGAAGTTACGGGTGCCTGTTATCTTGTTTCCCCCATTTTTTCTGACCCTATTGCATAATGTCACCATTTCATCAAAAATATCTTTATCTTTAATGTATGATTCAACTAATTCAGTTACTTCCCTTATATAAGTTCCTGATGTTTTTTCGCAGCATAAGGCAACTCTGTTTTCATATACAGGTTTTGCCCATTTCCAACCAACAAAAGCACTGTCAATCAAGATAACTTCAAGCTCATTTAAATACTTCCTGAATATATCAATTCGTCTTAAGACAGCAAAAATTAATGCCCGCTCTTCCATACTGCCGGTGCCTCCGGTCATTGCAAATGAAGTAATGGGAGTAAGAGGTATAATCTGTACATATCTTGCCTTTATCTCATCATCGCATTCCTGCTCGAATATTTTTAAATGCTGCATTGATAAACGGGTGTCTGAAACCCCATCTACAGTTATGTCTTCGCTAATCTTTAATTTGTTTATATTTTGATTGGCAATGCTAAGGTTTGAGCAAATGTACGCCACCTTAAACAAGTCATCGCCGCCTTGGTGGTTAAGACTTGCGGTTTTTGCAATTATTCCTTTTGCAACCAAGGTTTTCCCAAGACCTACTTCATCTGCCACCAGCACCTTGTTTTGACCGCCCTTGTATAGTTCTATTACTCTGTCAACCGTTGCTCTTTGAAAGTCCTTCAACCCTTCCATTATTCTTTCTTCGGCTTTTGCTAAATCAATTTTCATTTTTTTGCCACCACCCTTTCAAAGGCTTGGTATAATTCCTTAAATCCATCCGGAATTATATTATCTTCTGTTATGAGGTCCAATATTTTTTTAATATCGCTAAACTTTTGAGGTGAGCGGGCTGCCGCCCTAAGCATTTTCTCGTACAAGGCCGGGATAATCTCTCCGTTGCCAAATAAGAAACCATATTTCATATTGTTTTTGTTTTCCAAAAGAGATAATAAATAATCATCACCTAAAACAAAAGAAATATATTGAATAAATCCGTTCTTATCTTTAATAATATCGTTAACTATGGAACTCTCTCTGTTTTCGGGCATGTTTTCTGTTTTTATTTTTATAAGCCTCTGAACACTTTCTTCACCACTTATAGCTTTAATAATATAAAACTCGGAAAGTTGAAGCATCTTTAAATTTTCAAAGACAAGATGGTTTGATAAGGCCTCTTCTTTATCTGAGAGTAAGGGCTTAATAAATACATTGTCATTTTCTATCGGTCCTTCAAATTGAATATCAATAGAATAAACATCTCCTCCCCCGCTTATACAAGCATGAGACTTCAGCCTGCAGATATTTTTAATAATTTTTTCCAAATTATCTGCAGCAGTAAGCTCCGGTTCTTCATCATCTCTTATTTCTGCTTTTTCAAAGGGATTGTCCTTATCGCTGTCGCCGAATAAATCCTTCCTTAGCAAATCAACATTCAGGTATCTCCTTTTCCCATATAATTTAAACAAAAATTCAACATTTCCGTAACAAGCATTATTGGACGCATTCAAGGAGCCGATAAAGAGCTCGCTGTTTGAATATTTTGTTTTCAAATACAGCTTAGCATGAATATCCTGCTTTTGCTTTAATAAATCTTCTTCCTGCTCTCCTTCGCTTAAGGCCTCTTCCCCATCAACAATAATATCCTTCATGACATAAGTTTCAAAATTTGTAACCGATGAAGGTTTTAATTTCGCTATTTCGGATTTTCTCGTAATAAGTGTATTATTGTGATATGGATTTGATAATGCTATATCATTGAGCTTTTTAATAATGCCATTACTTAAAAACGGAGAAATAATAAATAGCTCATTATAATTATTAAAAAGACCCGTTTCTTCAATGCTGTAATTTTCAATACCGACAGGATGGAAACTAAAATCCGTAAACTCTTTTTCCTTAAGCTCGAAATTTACATTCAATATTTCCTCTGCTAAAGTTAATAACTCTTTTCTCTTATTTCTATCGATGGAATCCCTTTTTGCAAGTTTAGTCAATGATTGCAGAAAATCATGCAACGGTTTTGTTTTGCCGTTTTCCTTATCATATTTGCCCTCAATTTCCACAGCCACATCCCAGCTTCTGTCAAAGGTTAAATTTCTGCTGAGCACCAGGCATCTATACAAGGCTTCCCCCTCTTCATTTTCATATTTGACGATCCAAAATTTTGGATGAAATGATTTCTTGTTTTTCATTACAACTTCAACAACCATTTTCTCTAAAAGTATGTGCAGAGCATTAGAATTAGACGGTACTTTTATTTGTCCCCCTTCACAAAATACTAATATCTTTTCAGCTGTTCTTTGCAAGGCTTCAAGCAAATATATGGGGTTGTCCTTCAATTCATTATCAATACTCTCAGAAAGACCCAATGCAAGGCATACTCCTATCAAAGCATCAAGGTCAAGAGAATAAGTTGTCCCAACTGCAAAGGTAGTTTCATAACCAAAGGGAGGCGTGAGCATTTCGCTGTAATCAAGTCTGTCGCTTGCCGGCTTAAGCATCTTTATCACCTAACCCTTCATAAATGTCTCTTATTATATTTTGAGCATTTCTCAACCTGTACTCAAGCTTTCCTATACCTGTCCAACCCTTATATTCAAATTCATTATTGCGTAACTTCGAACGTTTTTCCCCCTTAATGCTTACTTCTCGCCTAATAACCGCTTCATCAAGCCTGTCAATATCATCCTCAAGCATGGCTTCCTTGCAATCTTTAAGGAATCTTTTGAGCTTAATATTATTTATACTGAGCCTGCTAAATATATCATCAAGGTCTATATCCGCATATTTCTTCATTTGAGAATGCCACCATTCCCATTCAGCACTTAAAGCATCATCTTCTCCTTTGGATAACATAACATTATATCTTAAATGTGCCCCGTATATGAAATCAGCAAACTTTTTCGCCGGAATATAGTCTTTTTTTATACTATCCGGCAATATGTTTATCATTCCTTCTATCTCATCAAAACTATTAAACAATAAAAAATCAGTATAATTATTTTTCAAAACATATCCCAATAATGAATCAGAACATGTTAATAATATCTGATTTTTCAAAAACTCAGCTTCTATATAAGTAAGCCTGATAGATAAATCTTCTTTCCACTTATCCGAATAATCAGGCAGCTTCCAAAAACCGTTGAATTCACCTGATACAGCATCTGTATCATCTCCATCAGTTTCATCATCCTTAGACTTTAGGCTGACTTGGTCTTTAAGCTTTTGCTGCTTGTCCTTAAATAAACAAGAAAGCTTTGCATAGTTATTTAAAGACATCTTGCCGCCTGTAAAGATGCCATATGTCCTGATACCGTTCCAGTAAATATCTGACGGCTTTCGCTTTAATTTTTTACCTGATCGCTCACCGATAACACCATACTCTCCGCTCTTCTTAAGTACATCAATTAAATTTAATTCCTCTTCATAGAGACTCTTTATCAACCTGTCAGCATTCATGCCTCTTTTTCGTTCCAAATCATTTAATATGTATGGCACCAGCAAAAAATATTTAGCCCTGGTCTGTATGGTAGAAGTACCCGGAAAAAATATATTCGCAAACCCGTCACGAATTACTCCAATACCTAATTCATCAACTGCTTCAGGTTCTGAAAGCAGATTTATAACCCTGATTACTTTGTTTCTTTGTTCTTTGGAAAAATCAATCCAACCAAGTTGTAGTACGTTCATAATGTCTCCTATTTATATAACTATTATTTTGTCCTATTCATTAATTCTGTTTAATTTATATCAGCTTGAAGGTTTTTTCTCCCACTCATTTTCCTTGAATCCAACTAAAACAACATCCTCTCCTACAAGTATAGGTCTTTTAACAAGCATGCCATCTGTTGATAATAGCTTTATTTGTTCTTCATCAGACATATGTGCTAATTTTTCTTTCAGATTTAAATCTTTATATATTTTCCCGCTTGTATTGAAGAAACTCTTTAATAGATAACCGCTTCTTTCGAACCATTCTTTCAGTTCATCTTCATTAGGATTCTCTTCCTTTATAGGTCTTTCTACAAAATCAATATTATTTTCCGTTAACCAATCCTTGACCTTTTTGCAGGTGCTTCATCTTGAATAACAAATAAATGTATATTTCATTTTGTCCTCCTAAGTTTCATTATTTTAAATTAAATCTTTTATTATTTTCCTTCATAAGCTGTTTTTCCGTCTTATTATGAGCTAATAAACTAACTAAATAATCTTGAGAATCATCTAAGTTGTCATATTCCTTTAATATTCTACATACAGAATAACTCCTGTCTCTAACCTATAACCTTAGTATAAAACCTTCTGTTCCTTGGGCCATCAAATTCACAGAAGTAAATTCCCTGCCAGGTCCCTAACTTCAGCATTCCATCTTCAATTATTATCGAACAAGATGACCCCATAACCGTTGACTTGATGTGGGCATGTGAATTCCCTTCCATGTGTCGGTGGCTCCTATCCTTTGGAAGCACTTTTTGAAGAGTAGTTAATATATCATAGACAACATCAGGGTCAGCATTTTCATTAATTGTTATGCCAGCTGTTGTATGTGGTACAAAAACAATAACAACTCCATCTTTGACTTTGCTGTTTCTTACATCTTCTCGAATAATATCTGTAATATTTATCATTTCATCTTGCTTGCTTGTTTTTATTATGTGTTCCATAATAACACTCCTAATGTCAATATTCCTATATAATAATATTTACCCTAAATAAACATTATTATTGTGCCAATACAAAAACTCTTTTGCCGGGATATCATTTTTATTTTCCGGTATATTTAATAGTTTTTTGCCATGAAAATCATAATAAATCTTTCCATTGCCATAATCCTCATTCAGCCTTTTACTTACTTCTACTTTATACTCATCATTAACCGTAATGTATCCCTTATCAAATAGCTTATGAATATCAGTTCGTAATAGCAGACCATTGTCTGCTGAATTAGGTCCATTGTTTGAAAATGATTTTATATGTGCTGCATCAAGAACAGGCAAAGTCTTTTCTCCTGTAACTGAGCATTTCCTATTATATGCATCTGTTACTAATACTCTAAAAGCACCTTGTCCTAATCTTGGCTTTACAATTTGTTCTTTTCCATAACGTTCAAAACTATCTTGTTCATAGGATTTATTGGCTGAAATCAGCGTTTGATTTTTCAACTTTTCATTAACCTGCTGAAGTAACCTTTTGCCAACAAAGGTATCAGTAGAATATGTTTTCCCTGTTTGTATACCTCTTTTCCAATCAGCCGGCACGGATATCCAATCTTTTTCATTAAAGAAAAATGGTTCAGTTAAAATTATACAACCTATATTATGATTGTTATCAACAATTAATTTTTTGCTCTTATATTTAATTACTCTTTCATTTAATTCTTGAAGGGTTTTAGCTCCATTTTTAATACCAAAAGCATCCCATGCCAAATATGTCGGCAGAATTGAGTATTTGACAAAAAATCCTCCTCCAACAATATAGTTGTTCGGACTATGTAATTTAAATAGAAATAGTTCATTAGTTTCTAGTGCCCTAAAATTAATATTACCGCTAGGTTTCCAAAAATTAACCTCATCGCAGTTTTCATTCCTAAGTATTGAATACCAATCATAGTCAGTGATTCCAACATACATCTTCATTTTATTCACCTTTATAATTATATTTTCTACTGTCTGTTGTCTTTAAATTTGCATCTGTATTATAATACTGTATAATATCAATTATTCGCCATGTTTTTCCAACTTTTACTTTTCAATTTGAAATATATCCTACTTTATAGTGAATGTAGAATTGTAGTTTCAAATACTATACATAGTCTTTAACAAAGCTACATCTTTTGTAATATTTTTTAACTCAAAACTATTTAAAACTTTTTTTTCAGTTTCAGGAGTCCAATATATTTTCAAATCTTCCTTTGCTCTTGTAATGGCTGTATAGAAAATGTTATGAGTAATACGTTCTTCGACTTCGTTTGTAATGACAATTTTGACAGAGTTATATTCTAATCCTTGTGCTTTATGTATAGATATTGCATAGGAAATTTGGAAAGGAACGATAGTATCTAATGAATCATCATCCTCATCTGTGCTTTTATATTTATTAACCCAAAAGCTAATAATCGAATTGCCATTTTTAGAATTACCTACAAGATCAAAATCATAGTTCTTGGCTTGCAGCTCATTAATTGCAATATCCAACTCTATATCAAATCTAATTATTTTATCCTGTTTTTCAATATCTATAATTTTCCCTTTCATATTGTTATATATAAGAGGAGCAAACCTTTCTGATTCATTGAATAAAATTGGATCATTAATTTTATAAATGTTTATTCCCCATTCTACCGCATTCTGTTTATTATTACCTTGTAAAAAACGATTGATATTATTTATTCCATAAAGTCCATCATAATTGAGGCAAAGAATTATTTCATTATCTTTTGAATAATCAAAAATTGAATCATCCAAATGAACAGTATAATTGTTTTTTACCATTGGTTCCAAAATAGCATCATCTAATTTACGAACTCTATCCCAAACTGAAAGCAATTCTTTGTTTGTGCTTCTATAAGGTTTCGTTAGCTCAAACACAGATTTTCCCGGTACAAATGAACGCGCAATGCTAAACCAATTCCCAAATAAAATAGATTCTATCTGAAATATATCACCCACCAAAACTAATAGCGTAAACTTAGCCTTTTCAAGGACTTTTCTCATATCCTTATTACTAACAGTACTACATTCGTCAATTATTAATAAATCACATTCAGTATGTCCATTATATTTAGTAAGAAATTTTTTTATAGTATTAAATTCGCAATTAGCAGCTGTAACTTTTCTTCTAAGGTTATTCACCGCTGGATGTGTATTAGCTAAATATATTTTATTCTCATTATTAAAAAAGTTTGAAATATGGTCAATTAATGTTGATTTTCCAGTACCAGCTGAACCATAAATAAGTGCAACACGAGATTTGCCAAACATTTGTTTTAATGCTTCAATCTTTTCTTGACTATCTATTTTATGGGCTGTGGTTTGTAACCATGATATAACTGAATTAGTATAACCTCCTATTCCTGAGGTTGATAATTCTTTTAGTTTTTTTATGATCTCAGCACTGTCTTCAACATATCCTTGCATATATATATGACCATTAAACTCTTTTAAATATCGTTCTGTGTGCTTATAATATACATGCGAATTATATTTATTAATAAGCTCATCAATATTGTCAAATCCAACAATATCACTCTTGGGTGTAAATAATTTACTATTAATTTCAGCATTATTTTTAATAACCTTTGCTAAAAACTCATGCTCTCTTTCTTTAGAATCAATACATTCAAATAAATCAAAATTCCTTGGATTATGCCGAATAAGTGACGTTGCAAAAGGCATTTTATCAAAAGGCATACACCCATACTTTAAATATAGATTTGAAAGCTTTTCACAAGGTTCATTATTACGCTGTAATTTTATAATTTTATTATTTAACTTGTGTAATAAGTATTTAATTATATTACTGCCAGATGCGTTGCTTCTTACTAAATTCTTACATTTATCAAGTATCATAAAAAAATGAGAAGCAGTCGTTTCTTGTAGAATCTTGTTTTTTGCCCATGCATAATAACGTTCCGATGAATTTACTAAATCAACTATACTCATTCTAGTTTCAGTTAAGAACCGCATAATACCCCGATATTCAACGCTACTAGTATTTATCTTGGAATGACTTCCAAAAATATCCGCAAAGTTGTTAAGTTCACAAGGTCTAATTGATACCTCCCAGCGATCAATAATTTGAATAGGCATTTTCTTACCTAAAATATTGATATAATCATTTCGTACAGAAAGTCTAACGGCATAATTATCAAAAATCTCTAAATTAGTAAAGGCAATCACTCTATCGAAT
Organism: Clostridiales bacterium; assembly: GCA_003483345.1. Classification (GTDB taxonomy): domain Bacteria; phylum Bacillota; class Clostridia; order Tissierellales; family Sedimentibacteraceae; genus Sedimentibacter. The sequence goes on from DMWH01000147.1 coordinate 9,840, forward strand.
TTACTTGTTTTATCGCTAGCTACGGTATAAGTAACTTCATAATAGATTTTATGCTCTATAAAGAACGGTTTGATTTTTTTAATATAATATCTGTCATCATATGTACTTTTATAGGAGTTGGGTCTTATAGTGTTTATCCTAATTGCTATTTTTTCATAATACTCTATAAGATTAGAGTCAAGATTTAGCGGAAATTCATCAATGTTTTCAAGAATATCAATATTATATGTATCTTTAAGGAAAATTTTTATTTTAAGCAAATATTCATAATATTTAAGCATTAATCTTTCTGAACCACCTTCGTCGATTGTGTAGTGAGAAACAGATTTTTGCAACATTGCATGGAATTTGCTTAGAAAACGTAATCTACCTTGGGTTTTAATAAATTCCAAAGCTTCCTTCTTCTTATTATAGTTATTAGGATCAATGTCCACTCCTTTTGCATATACTTTTTCGGCAATATATTCAACTAAGTTACGAAGTTGTGCCAAAATATTTTGAGATAAAAGACCTCTTTCTGAATCATCAAACTTGTCAATATTTTTGCATATAATCTTACTGGTATCTAATATTGCTTTGTCTATTTTTAACATAGGTAATACTCCTAAAATTTATTTTTTGTTAAAATCATATATTTCAACCTTTGTTTTAAGAGATTTTATATATCCCTTAAAATATTCAGTTTTTTGCTAACAAAAAATAATACTTATTATACCTATCTCGATCTCAAAATCCTATAGTATCTCTAAAATGGTATTTCGTCATCTTCGTCAACTTGTAATGTTTCTGCGACAAAGTTATTGTTTAATATATCACAAACCGTGTTAATAAACGGTTCCATATATTCAGGATATTTAGTTTTTATTTCTTCATATAACTCATACGCAGATTCTACAGACTCCATTAGTATAGGATTGATATCTTCAATTTCCCCATTAAAGGTAAATATAGAAGATGCGCTTACCTGTTTATCGAAAATATGGTTTTCTAAATATTCTTTCAATAAGTCAAAAATAACCTTTACATATTCGGGTTCAAATTTAGCATTAGTTGTAAAGGTTCTTTCCCAATGTTCTTCTCCCCAATAATTTTCAACGTAAACCCCACATATTGAATTAATTGTTTCATCTATCCTATCACGCATAGAATAGATATCAATATTCGATAAATTCCTTACAGACTCCTTTTCTCCAGCTAAAATAATATGTTCTGTTTCTCCAAGTAAAATTTTATAGTAATTATTATCTTTAATTTCAATAGTATTTCCTGTTATATCAAAAAACTCCTTCTTTAATTTATCGGTGTATTTTAAGAATCCTTTATCATTTGTGAGGAAAATTACATTGATATCTTTGCTTGAATTATTGAAAAACTTCATTATAGAAAGCCAAATGAGTGTATCCTTGAATCCCTTGTCACTAGCATTTTCACTATCAGAGAATGGAGGAACTTTTTCATACACACGTTCTAAAACTTCTTGCAATATATTTTCGCTTGAGTTTAATGATATAATTCTATCATCAAATAGATTCTGATAGCTTTCAAAAGTTCGTTTTTTCTCATTATCAATTATTTTATCAAAATCATACCTTAATGTAATATTAGCATAAGATGAGTATTCTTTTATAAATGCTTCTATTTTTTCATGTTTCGACTTAAATTCCATATATTTTTGTGAAATTCTTTCGTTTATTGAAACTTCCGTTATATATAAATCATAATTTTCAGATAGTTTTTCATGTATGCCAAGAAGATCTGTCTTATGGTCAATAATAAAGTTTGTATCGAATACGATTGTCGTTTTTCCAGACATAATTATCACTCCCCTTTATCGATATTTTAAAAGATATACCTCTTTTTTTACCATCCCTTTTCCAAATATCTTCTTTTCTCTTTATTGTCAAGAACCTTTGAGCAGCTTTCCCAATCTATATGTGCTACACCCCTATTATATCTATTTTCAAATGGATGCTTTTCAGGAACTTCATCAATTAATTGCAGAGCTTTTTCTTCTTCACCTAAAGCAATATTAATCCAAACATCTTCTAAAACATCAGGAATTTGTCCGAAAATATCCGATATATTTTCAAGCCTTTTAGACAGTCTGCTGTGGACTTTATCCTCTATTGAATCCTTATACCTCATGTTATAAATATAGATACTGTCATATTGTTGTCCAATTCTTTGGATCCTACCCTTTCTTTGCTCTAACTTTGTTGGGTTCCATGGTAAGTCTATATTAATTAAAGAGCCTAATGTTTGTAAGTTTAGCCCTTCGCTTGCAGCATCTGTCCCAACTAATATTCTTATTTCCCTTGTTCTAACCATTTCTTTGATAGTATCCTTATCCTTATTAATAAACTTTCCATCTATAAAGATTCCTGACCTGTTTCCTCCTGCATAAAGCCCTATTGTTTCTTCATTAAATTCTTTAGTTAAATTATCTGCAATCCACCTTGCAGTATCATAATATTGGGAAAAAATAATAGTACCTCTTTCAATCCATTTTTCACGTTTTAGTAATTCTACTGTTTTTTCATATTTAGGATCTACTGCATCTGTTGATTCTAATGCTCTTACATATTTTCTTAATAAAGTGGTTTCTTCTTCCGTCAAATTCTTTATCTCGGATGATTCATCCGTATCCTTGTCATATTTATAGTCTTCAAAATCTTCGTCTACAATTGCTTCGTCAATATAAGTATTCCATTCATTCAACATTTTTGTACCTGTATTTTTGCCAGCTTCTATGGAACTTCCTATTCTCCTCAGTAATAAAGTTTTTAAAAATCCTGCACCCTTATTTCTCCTACCAAGCAATTTGCAAAATTCTTCTGCATAATTATAGGCTTCCTTCAAGTAAGTACTTAACACCAAAGAATCTTCCTCGTTTTCACCAAATAATTCTACTTTAATCTTTTGTAAATATGGTTCATTAGTGTCAGGATTAATTGTTTCCTCTAAATATTTTCTTTCTCTTCTAATAACATGCCTGATATACGGATTATGATTTTCATAAAAGCCTCTTGATATTAAATTACCGACCCTCTGTTGTTCTGATTGAGTTAATTCCGGAAATGATTTTTGATATACAAATTCATTATCTTTCATATTTGACTTTAACCGCATGGAAGCGAAAAACGGATTTTCATTTTTGGGTGGGAAAGGGTTTCTAATCCATTCCCAATTTTCTTTATCAAAAAACTCCATGGATTCCTTACCCATAATCAAGTTAAGCCCTTTGGAAATCATGTTTCTTTTTCTCCAATAGGAAGCCGGGCTTCCAAGTACGCTATCATTTTTCTGTGATAAGATATTCATTAAATCCCAAAGCTCAATAGCATGCAATTGTATAGGAGTAGCTGTAGCCAAAAGCATGCTTTTAGTTTTTAGAGAAATTTCTAATAAAAACTCATATAAATGATTAGTGTCAGGACTATGATGTTCTTTACCTTCTCCTATATTCCTTCGTCTGGCTCTGTGACATTCATCAACTATAATACATTCATACTCTAATTCTAATAGCCTTGATACTAAAGGAGACTTGGCTACAATAAGACCCTGAGAAATAATTCCTACCTTTCTCGGGCATTGCTTTATACTCTTACCTATGTGCTCCATACCATTCTCATCAACCCAAGATTTACCGTTCCATACAGCCGAGGGCATATCTAAAAGCTCGTTCATCTCTTCTTGCCATTGCGTTGTCAGTGTTTTCGGAACTATAATAAGAATAGGTTTATCTCCATATAAGGTCATAAGTTCAGCAGATACGGCTAATTGTATAGTCTTACCTAAACCAACCTGGTCTGCCAATATATATCTTGCCCCATAGGACATTTTATGGTCATTAAATGCTTTATCGATAAAATATTTTTGATGTTCCCATAGACCAAATTGCTGCCTATATACAGGAGATTCAATCACAATCGGCGAAGCTCCGGTGTCGCTTTTCTTCCAGTCTTCAACCCTATCGATAGTTTTCCTTTCTGATATTCTTTTGATATCATCAATTATGAAATCGGATAAAGGTATTGCCGAACTATCATTCCAAAGAGCATCAAATTCCTCCTGCACCCAATCAACAGCTTCTTTGGAATCGTCTTCCCAGACTAATTCATAGTTTAAATTCCAAGCTGAAAGCGACTCATTGGTGCTTCCTAAAAATGATGTTTTTTTACCATTACTTAATGTTATAACTCCAGCTTTACCGTGAATTAAACCAAATTTGTCACTTGGAAGTACTCGAACCTCCATTTTTTTCGACGATAGTAGGTCATATAGTTTTTTAAACCTAATAGACGAATTTTTAAGATCTTCCGGTTTAAAATCGCACCACTCTTTCCTCAAACTGTTTGCAGCAGATTTTGCAGTCGCTATATCCCTTGAATCTAAATCAGAATTACAAATAATCCTTACTTTCCCTTCCATAGACTCAATTTCTTCACCGGCAACTTCTAATATAGATGAACTGAAATATCCTGCTATCCTATCATAAGATTTAGCATTCTTGAGTTTTTTATTAAGAAGAGAGTCAGACAAAGACTCTCTCCGAGATGAATATCTGTTTATCAAAAAAATTCCCCCTATACACCATCATTTCTCAAAGCTTCTCTCAATACTTTTGCAAAGTATCCCGTTTGTTTCCAATGCTCCATATGGCCTATACTCTCTACTCTTGATATAAAGTTTAATAATTCAATCATTATGTTTTTCTTTTTCCAGTATTCATTGTTTTCTTGATATATTGATTTTAGATATGCTACTCCGGCAGAAGATTTGTTTTCATTTATGCAATCATTTATAGCTACTAAAAGATGTCTTGCTAAAGTACTTCCAAAACCATCTCCACCAATATGTCTCCGTTTAAATTCATCCGCTGTTTTAAATCGAGTTTTATTAGCGGTTGTAGAATAAAACATATCTGTATAGTCCGTTACACCGAATCCTCTTGCCAGCTCCTGATAATCCCCTATTTTATAGATATTATCCATTTCTAATTCCAAGCCTCTGATGAAAAATCTTTCTTCCTTTGAAAGTTCTCTCCAAATAAAAGTATCAAAGCCTTCAGGTATCAGATAATTATATGCGATATCCTGTGCTTTTGAAATTAGCTCTACTATAGGATTAATTTCTGCACTGTCCCTTCCCTGAGCTAACCAATATGGAATGTAAATACCTGCTATTTCCTTATAAGAAGTAATGGCTTTTAAGGCTGCTGCATAAGAAGCCAATATGAAATCAGCATCATTAAAGTCCGGGTCATCTTTGTCGTTTATATCTTTCATTGAATCTATTGTGTTCTTAACTTCATAGGTTATTTCATCGTATAAGTCATCTTTATAAATTTTTTCTTGGCTAGTTTGTTTTTTAAGGGTTAGCAATACTGTTCCCGAGACGTAATTGCCTGATTTCAGCCCTCCATTGGTTGTTTCTGTAGAAATTGTCCAAGCTGATACCACTCTTAAACCTGATGACCACAATATCATTGCAAGTTCTGCCCATACTTTTACATCTTGATGGGTAAACATAACTACCTGAACACCATTATCAGGCATGTGTTTATTTAAATTGTTGTATATTTCTATCATGCTGTTATTAAAACTTTCCCCGGTACCCTTTACAGCCAAAACCCTTTTGGAATCCGTATACCATTCCGGAAATGCCCTTTTTAACAGAGTTTTGTTCCATGCTAAAAAGAACTCTGTAAGCTCATGATAATTAACGGCGTCAGCATAAGGCGGGTCAGTTATCCATAAGTCGCATGTTTCAGTATTATTTCTAGCATCTTTTGTTTCTATTATGTTTTCAATATCCAAATAACAGGAATTAATATTCATTAACCAGCTATTTATATACATGTTAGTGGCTCTTGCACCATAATTGTATAATGTATTTAATGCTTGAGTAGTAAACGTATTTTGAGTTTTTTCAGTCCCACTTCCCGCATTCCATATACATAATTTTGAATTCCAATCACAGCATTTATTTAATCCCAATATTCCTATAGCTTTCTCCATCTGTCCGTCTGCCAATTGACTGCTTATTTTAGCAAATAGTCCATTTATAAGTAATTGTCTGGGATTAAATAATTGATGCCAAAACTGCCAGCCTCTTGTTCTAATTGGTTCTGACGTTTTATCTCCCTCTTCAATTTTAGCTAATGGTATATACCCTTTATCCTGCCAATGTTTAAATCTTTCTTTTAATAGTTTAATTACCTTTTCTTCTCTTTGTAGATCTTCCTTTGTCGGTGCGGTATAGTATCTTTTGGTCTTTTTATTCCCTTTTTCATCTGTGTATTCTTTTACATATCTTATACAATAAAGTCTTTCTTGAAATACGTCAGTGTCTCTCGGTATAAATTCATCTTTTTCCCAAAATCTGAGACCACTTATAGTTTCACCATTTTCACCCTGTCTGTCACCTCTTATTGAAGTTATAGGTGTTTGCAATTCACAATGGGGACAATACATATAATTGTCTCTTACGGTAATGCTTTTATCGGATTCCTTAAACTTTTCTTTATTTGCACCTTGTACTATATCTATATTAAATCCATCAGTACCATTATCTATAAGAATGGCAACTGTCTTAGTTCCTTTCCCTATTACCCATGACGGTGCCAAAGGAACCTTGTATCCGCATTCCGGACATGTTGTTTCCATACAATATAAATATGAGTCTGCCCGATGTCCCTCCTCATTATGCTCGATACCCCACTCGGTAATAAGTTTGTCAACTTCATCATAAACATCTTTTTGAAACTCTCTTAATTTCTCTATTTCTTCGTCATCAGCACCGGCTATGTTTAATGCGGCCCAAGTTAATATTGAAGCCACTGGATTTAAATCTGAAGCAAAAACATCCGCTCCCAGCCTTGCAGCTTCAAAGGGAATACTTCCTCCTCCCGAAAACACATCTCCTATCTTAGGTCTGTGTCCGAATCTTTTTATACCTAACTCTTCAATTAAGGATTGGAAAGAATCAGCATGGGTTTCCAAATGAGCATTTATTTCACACCAAACATTTTCAGGTAAGTTTTCTATATGCTCCGGTCTGTTGCAATACTTTAATTTGTCATCATATGATAAACCATTGAATACATGTATTTGAATTTTTTCTTTCTCTTCCTTTGTAAGTCCTCTTTTATATACGGGCATACCTCCATCATTTAATTCCATGTATTCTTTTATATAGTCTTCATCAGCTAATTCATATAATTCTTTTTGAGTTAAGTTTTTAAACTTTCTTAAAATCAAGCCATCCTCATCCATGGTCATGAGTTTTAAAAAAATTTCCCTGTCCTTTTCTAAATTATCCGATACAGGCAATAAAATACCAAGGATTGCAGCCCTTACCAATACCAGTGGTTTTCGTCCCCACCATTTTCCTAATCCGGTTAATGTTTGTCCTAAGTTTGACATTCTTTCCTTGTAGCTTTCCTTAGACACTTTGGATACCGGAAACTGCACTTCTATAAAAGATCTGCTGAAATCTAACAATTTTTCACCTTCCTGTTATAAGTCAAATATTCGCATTTGATTTGTTTTTTTATCATCTATCGGGTTTTCTGTTATTGCATACCTTATAGCTTTGCGCCAACCCCTTTTATCGTCGGCATGGCCTGTGGTTGCATTGGTCATAGTAAACAGCCACCATCGTTCTTCTCTGCTGAACCCTAACCAATTTCTTATAGCTGTTGGGATTAATGTAGGGTCCGAATCTTCAATTGCCCAAAGGAGCAATATCATCTCTTTGCCTAACAATCTGTCTACAGGAGTATCTCCTGTTTTAAATTTTCCTACGGTTATATTATTGTTTTTAAGTGTTTTATTCAATTCATTTTCAACTGCATCTTTTACTAAATCCCATTTATGTCTATCTAATTCTACTTTAATGTTTTCATATTCTAATTCTGTTTTTTGAGGCTCATTTTCATCCCATTGAAACCTCTCATACACCAATACTTTCTGCTCCTTGCTTCTTGCTATTCTCACTAAAAAGTGATGTTTTGTTTCCTCCGGTATATACCCAAATCCAAGACCCTGGATTCTTGCCATAGTAAACCCTCCTACTGTCTGATTTTCCCTTTGTAGTCTTCAACTCTTTCCTTTTTGTCGGAAACCCATTGTTCAAAATACCTGCCTGCATTAAATATTATTTTATTTATAGTTAAATTGACTTCAAACTCCTTACCGTCAAAGAAATTTTTCAATATTTTGTTTAATTCATCTAAAACTATTTTTGGATTGTCTATTCTTATACCGTCACCCATTGTAAGCTCTATAAATTCGTTTGCATGCGGATTATTGTTGCTTGATACACCTAGAATAACACCTGAGATAGAGGCTTTAAATTTTTCTAATTCTTCTAAGCCCTTAAATGTAGCTGAGGTATTATTGTACATTATGGGTTCAATTATTACTAATTCTTTATCTCTGTCTATTTCGAATTTTCTTTCTTTTACTTCAATTTGTATCGTTTCTGAATAAATCCCCAACTTCTCGTTTACAGCTATTGCTTGGATAAACTTTGTACCAGCCGGTATTATGAAGTCTCCTTCATAGACTCCACCGCTTTCTTTAGGATTGGAGCCATTTGTCGTGTACAGAATTTTTACGTTGTCTGCCGTTGCTTTTAGCTCCATAAATTGTTTCCCATCCTTGTCATAAGGCTTATATTTAACTTTTACATTACGTGTCCACTCTATAGGTTTTCCGGTCGGACTATTACCCTTGCTGTCTACACATAAAAATGATAACTTCAGCTCCTTTGTCTTAAAATTATGTATATCTTTTATTTTCAATGAGGATTTAGTAGCCTCTTGTCCTATTTCATAATAAATTTCATCACCGTATTGAGGTATTATTTTAAGGGTTACCTCGCCTGTATTTTCATCTTCATAAATTTCCCGAACTGTCAGGGATGTTTCCGGTGCAGGAGGTTCTTTATCTATATATCCTCCTGTTTCTGCCCATTCACCTCTTCTTAACATATCGGCTTTTAAATCTTCCAAAGCATTAGGGTGGTGCCAGGACCAAGACATAGTCGTTGCTGCTCTTTCTTTTATTGCATTCCAGTTCATTTGTCTCTGAGTAAAAATCCTATCCTCGAATTTATCTCGAAATTCTTTAGAATTTATATCCGTATCAAATTTCATTTTATCTATTAAGAGCTTCTTTATTTGTTCTTCTAAATTATAGTTATTCTCTTCGAATTCCATAGTTATATCATCACTTACAAGACCGCTTCTTTTAGGGTAATAAAGCGTTACAAATGATTCTCTTAAACTGCTGATAAATTCTAAGTTTATTTTTTCATACAGATCCAGTGCCTGCTTATATTGAGGGTCTGTTTCCGGTAACTTTTCTTCAAATTTCAAATTATTGATGATACTTTTTATTGCAGAGTGTTCCTTTCCCTTAATTACAAGATTATCCATGGAGTTTCTTTGCCCTGTCAGGAACATTACTCTGTTTTTATAACTGATATCATCAAAAAATTTCCTCAAATCTCGACTAAGTCCGGACAGGTCTTTATTAGGCTCCGTTAATACAAGTGTTATCTTATCCCTACTTAAATCAATTTCATCTATTGAAGGAAACACTTCAACGTTTTGATAACAATCACCTTGCTCAGGCTTAAACTTTTCTTCCAGTATTTTTTTTACCGCTTGCTTGCCGAAATCATATGAATATGTATTTACCAAGTCTATTAATTCAGCATTAACATTTTTTATATCTTTAAAATATAATCTGTTTGCTTTGTCCTTATATAAGTACCAGGCTTTAGTACTGTAATCTTCTAATCCTTGTTTAAGGCCTGTAATATCCCTGCCCGGCTCTACCATATAGCCGAATATTTCTTGAACGGATAAGCCTATTATTGCATTTGATACATTTCCTAAAGAAGAAACTAATATTAATTTGCTTATTTCTTGGATATCTTTTGTTCCTCTTTCGCTATCCAAAATTTCCGCAACGGAATTTCCCCCGTCGGCTATATCATGTGAAATGGCATTTATTATACTGTCTTTTATGCCTTTAACAGTCGTTACCATTTCAGCATTATTTAAATTTATGTCATATGCATTTAGCAAGTATTTATTTTTAGCTTCTATCTTTCCGGAGTATAAATCCTTTACCATTAATCTTGTAAGTCTTATATACCCTCTTGTTTGCTGAAATCCGGGATTTTCCTTAAATCTTGCGAATAGGTCTCTTACAGACGGATGGAAAGGATAGGAAGCTAGTATCCCCTTTGCTATAGCTTCGGCAGTATAGTTGGTATATCCCATTTGTCGGCCTTCATTAATAGATTTCCTGTATCCTTCTATTATTTTTTGAACGTCTTCTTGATTCCCTACTTTTTCAAAAAGTCTGGTTCTTAAAATATTGTATAAGTCGTCAGTATTTGCTCCTACAGGTTCAATATTAATTGCAGATCTGCCAATTTCATTTTCTAATTCTTTAAATGATCTACGAAGTAATTGAGAACCTTCTTCATAAGTAGCTTGCAAATCAGATACCACTATACATACATTATGTAGTTCAGCTTTATTTACAGCATTAAATAGATTAGCTAAGGCGGCTGTTGTTATATCAGCCAAAGTTCCCGTTCCTACAGGAATTGTCGTTGCATTTTGTAAATATGGCGGCAATTCATCTAATAGTATAAGTGTAGGTGTATCATTTTGCAAAAGGTTAATCCATGCTGTTTGTCCCGGAGCCATCAGCGGAGAATAATAATCATTAAAATATTCCTTTTTACCTAATTGTTCGGCTATTTCACCCCAGATTCCAAATTTTAAATAAGTTTCCCTGCCGGTATAGGCTACAACATTAATTTCATCAGTAATATTAGCATACTTACCATTTAAAACAGAAGTTCGTATATTTTTATTTTTCGCTAAAACACCTAATGCCAACATGTTATGGGTTTTACCTCCACCCATTGCCTGTGTCAGTTTAATAATCCCGCTGGCAGCTTTCCCTTCAAATCTTTTAAATGCGGTATCAAACAATAACTCCATACCATCTGTTATGTAGGTTTCCTCAAAAAAACTTTCCCCATTGATGGAGCCATCTAATAGATTTGATAGGTCAAGGGTATCATCTCTCTTTGATTCATCGAATACGCTTTCTCTCGGTTTACAAACCTCATATAATGTTTTCAAAATTAAGCCTCCAATATTATAATTTTTAAATTGTATTTTTTACTTTATATATTTTTTAAACCGACTTGCTTGCTAATTACATAAGGTATAATTGTACTTTTTAATACAACATATTATAGCATAAAAATCAATAAAATAATAGTTTATGATTAAGCTTTGTCGTTGTCTTTCTTATTAGTTTGTCTTACCCCAAATCACTATATATTTTTATTCTTGGTTTAAATTTTCTCTTCAAAAACTATGCTCTGTGTCAGCTTTTTCAATGAGGATTTTTACTTAATTAAATATATGCATTCTTGTCTTAATAAGATTTCTTAAACCGGTTATTCCGTTGAAATCATTGTTTATAAGTATATCTTTAAGCAGTCTTGGCCTTTCTAAAGTGTTTATCTCATCCCAAATAGAAAGTCGCACTAAAGGTACCTTGTGAACGAGTATACTAACATCTTTTAAAAAATCATAAAACGCTCTCTGTTTCCAACGTGCCGATCCATTCTCGTCCATTATTTTAGGCATAGATGAATGGCCAAACTGCTTTTCACTACTTGAATTTGTCCAGTTTCCACCAAAGCCGCCGGCTTTAATACAATTAGCTTCATATTTAATGCAATATTCTCTATAAAGCTTTAAAGGAAATTTAGGTAATTGCTCATATATTGGTGAATCTAATGTAATCAGCCTATATCTGTTAAAATGTCTCTGTTCATCCAGTTCAACTGTTAGTCCGCTAAATTTCATATCCCAATCGCCAAATCTTAAAGGTACAACATCTTGTATACCGCCTAATGCTTTATAGATTTGTAAAGCATGTTCGTAGAAACCAGCTTTCTCTAAATCCTCTAGTGTTAGTTTCGGATTTTTCTTATCAATACGCATGTTACCTAAATCAACTAACATTTGCTCTAAGTTGTTTTGCATACTTCCCATAAGTACATCCCCCATTTTATATTTACTAAAATACCTGTACTATGTTAACCATCCGGGCAAGCTCTTTCTATACCTGTCTTTTACAATGCCTCAATAGTTGTCTTAACCAATGTTTTACTTTCTATTTTAGTTTTAATGGCAGTATATAAATCTATATCCACTTCAGTAGTTTCTATGGTTACAATTAGCGAGTACCTTATTTTTGAATTATGTTTTTTCAAATTAGTTCTTGTTTTCCACCATCCTGTAACAGGGTATACCATAATTAAATTACTTTGACTTAATTCACTGGCTGTTCCTTCCCATATATCCTTATGTATTGAGCCAATGTTTCTGTTGTTAATACCAATTACCCATCTATCGCTATCGTTTGGTACTTCATTTTTATCATCTTCATTTTCTCTCATTGCTTTACTAATCCTTTTTAGGAAATTGTCTTTGTCTTCCCCGGGATTATTAACATCAAACAACAAACCGCAGGAGGGATATCTGTATTTGTCTTTCCATCCGATTTCTCCCGGTCCAGGTTCTATATAATAAGATAAGGTAACTATCATTTTAACTTTTGTCTCACCTAATCCAAGCAGTATATCGCTTGGCCAAGGTAGTTCATGTATATGCATTTCATTCATAGTAAAATTTGAAGCCCTTGGTTTTTTAGCGAAAGGATTTAGCTCATCTTCAATTATCATATTAACACTATTATTAGCACTCCATATTGCTCTATCTAAATCAGGTACACCATAACCGCATATTCTTAATAAATTTCTATAATCTTTCCTCGTAGGTTTTGCTTTGTTTCTTAGTATTTTATGCTTCATTTCAGAAGTCCAGTCTGCAGAATGAACCATCAAAGCTCTTACTGTTTCAGGCCATAAGTCAGGATACTTATGCTGTATGTTTGCTGCAATCCATGAAGCTTGAGCTGTAGCTGAGCTTGTTGCCCATATTGTAGTTAAAGGTTTGTCTAATAAGAATTTATGATTTGTAGTTAGTAGTTGTAGGTCTTCCGCTTCACTATAGCCTTCTGTTTGGTGAAATGCTACATTGCCGCCTTCTAAAACTATCTCCGGTTTAATTGGCCATTTTTTATCCCACATCATTGATGTTGATGTAAAAGGTGAAACCGCTCCCCTTTCTGCTAATGGAGTGAATTCTTCATATGATGGTTCTTCTATTAAAACTTTATCTGTATATGCACCAACTGTAATTGCATTCCATGCTTGTCCGGGATCTTCAACTGAATGATTTATTATTGCAGTCATATAATCTTTGGCAGCGGAAATCTCATCAATATTAGTGTTTCCTGCCGAAATAAGCATCAATCTTCGCTCACCATCTGATACTCCTGATAATATTGAATCTATTGCACCTGACCAAGATGAAGGTCTCCCATCCTTTTCAATATTTGTTTTTCCTGTTATAGCCATGCAGATAGACCTGTTTACATCAGGATTCTCTATTTCAGCTAAGCTTATAGCTCTTGCGGTAATATAACCATATAGTTCCTCTTTATTATCATTTGGTTTATTCATTATTTTTACTGATTCTAAAAAATGATTGATTTCTATAATATCTTTACTTTCGAAAACTTCTTCTAAATTGAAAAATACGGCTATTCCTGCCATTTTTGTTCCATGACCATTAATATCATCTACTCCCATATAAGTTTCAACCGCGTGTTTATCTTTATCATTCACAACCTTTTCTAACAATGGATGTCCATTATTTATTCCTGTGTCCAATATACAAATTGACGTGTTGGATTGATTAGAAGTATCTATCCGTTCAGATAGTTCCCCAATCCATTTTTTTTGTTCATAATTATCTAAATCATAAAAAAAGCTGACAGGAGTGGACATTTTTCTTATTTCTGCAATCCGAGAACTGAAAATAATAATTTTAGATAAATCCTCAAAATCTGCTCTTACACCTAATACTATTCTCTCCGGGAAAAATATTTTTTGATCTTTGAATGGAATTTGCTCAATTTTACATAATTCAAAAAATTCATCTATTATTATATTATAATCTTCATTGGGTTCTACACGAAGCCATACTTCACACCATATAGGAGTTTTATATGGTATTGATTCTTTGTCTCCAATCCATAAGGCTTCAACAAATGCTAAATTGATGCTTTCAATTGTCGATACTACCTTTTCTCCTTCAGTTTCAATATATTTGTTAATCTTCTTTAAGAAAAAATCCCTTTTTTTATTAGGGATATATACTGTTGCACTGATAACTTCATTATTGTCTTTTTTTATATTTAATAAACGTACATGCTGTCTTATATCTTCAAGACTCTTTGTTAATAAATCATATCCCTGTTTGCCTTTAATTTCTAAATAAACTCCATCTCTTACGGGAGCAGAAACAGCAACCCTTTCTTTAATCAACTCATTGGCCAATTGCCATGCTGACAAAAATTGCTTTTCTAAAAATTCACCATGTTTTTCCCTGTTTCTGGCGGGATAATTACCTTCCTTATCACCACCACCAATTGGTGTATACTTTTCCGTTTCACCCTTTTCATCAATTTTAATATTGTCTAATGTTCTACCCATATGGCTATTATGCCTCCTTATACAAATAAAGTTCCTTTCTGTCTTGTATAAATGTCATAATAATTTCTTCTGTTATTTCTTTGTCTTCTAAAATAGAATTTTTTATAGAATCTTCGCAGACCTTCACTATGTCAGAATGATTCAAACCAATTGAAGCATTGAAAACTTCTTCCGTAAAAACATTGTCCGGTGCAAGCCCTTTTAATTTCATATTGTATAAATTAATAATTTGTTCTATATCAGGCAGTTTATACTCAAATACATCATCAAATCTTCTAAATAATGCCTTATCTAATATATCTGGGTTGTTTGTTGCCGCAATGATGATACTGTGAGAATCATCATTTTCAAGGTATTGTAAAAATGAATTTAAAATTCTTCGCATTTCCCCAACATCATTGTCTAAACTTCTATCTGAACCTATCGCATCAAATTCATCAAATAAATATACGGCATTAACTTCATTAATAAAATCAAATACTTGACGCAGTTTCACACTTGTTTCACCCATATATTTAGTAATTAGCTTATCTAACTGTATAACATACAATGTCAACCCTAATTCATTTGCTATAACAGATGCGGTCATGGTTTTTCCCGTTCCCGGTTCTCCTGTTACTAAGAATTTACTCCTGTTTTTCAATCCATTTTTTCTTAAAAGCTCTTTTTTTTGATATTCCTTAATAATTCTTTTTATTTTTTCGCTTATTGATTCTGTAACTACCAAATCTCTTAGTTCAAAATCACTTATTTTTTCTTCCAACATTTCGTTTCGATTATTTAATTTTACTATTTTACTTTTTGTTGAATATTTAGGGTTCTGCACAATATCTCTGATATCTCTTGCACTGGAAGTATGACCTAATTTTGCTTCATGAGCAGCTATTTGCAATGCAATAGTTTTAAACTTTTCATTGTCATTTTCAAAATGCGATCTCATTAATGATTTTATTTGCTCTATTGTAGCCATATCATCACCCTCTCTTTTTTATATAAAGAATATCATATATTTATTTATTATGCACTTAATTTTTTTGTATTATCAAATTAAAGGTTGAACTACTTTTGCATCAACTTCACATTATTGATTTTATTCTCTTCAACTAAAATTGTTTCGTAAGAATTGTTACCTATTATTACTTTATATCTACCAGCTGGTATGTTTGTAAAATAAAACTCGTTCTCCTTATCTCCAACTATAGTTGTTTCATATTTTATTTCATTTTCATCTGTTAAAGTTAAATTCTCTCCAAACATACTCTTATTACTTGTTATTTTTCCTTTTATTACATTTGTAGCAGTCTTAAAATAAATTAATATTTCTTCACTATATAAATCGCCATTTTCCATAACTATCATATCTTTTGGTATGTATAGGCTATAATAAGTATTTAACTCTAATTCTTTATTTGGAATTATTAAAAAATTGTTTTTCTTTGTTAATCCAGGTTGAGATTTTACACTTATTCTATTTCCTTTACAATCTATTAAAATGATACTGTCTTTATCTTTTATCTTATTAGTATTACTATCAAATACTATATCTATAAAACCCCATCTTAAATAATTTCCATCTTTTAAGGGCTCCGGATTCAGGTAAATTATATTATATTTACCATCTGTAGTTTTCATATTATAACTATCGTTACTATATAAATTAACTCTTTTGTTTTCGCCATCCCAATCAACATCCATACCATTCATTTCAGCAACAGCTCTTATTGGTACATAGGTTGTTCCATTATATAGGAAATTATCAACCAATACTTGTTCTTTGTTCACATATAAATCAATGTTGTTAACTAGCACATCTATTTTCTTTAAAATAGAATTCGCAAATACAGGATTAAAGTTAAATAAAAATAATACAACGATTATAAAGAAAATTAAAAGCCTTTTAGTTTTCATCTTTATTTCCTCCTATCTTTTTACAACTGAAGTACTCACCTTCGGCATTCATGCAAATTTGAATGCCTCCAAGTAATTTCAATACAAATATGACTTAACTCTAATTTTAGGTATCTATCCTGAAAAAGGCTAATAGCTTATCCCAATTTCCTGGGTATCCATTGCTACCGTTCCATGTAATAATTTGATTGTTTTCACGTTTTACCGCCAATGTCCACTGCGTCCCATCACAAATGAATGGATCAACATACTCATAATTCCAATACTCAACATGAAGTGCATCAAAATTATCTAATAACAACATAGTCTCTTCCTCAGAAAATCGTTTTTCAACAGAAGATGAATCATAGCCCTTGGTTGTTGTTAAAGTTGCAGTGTTGTTTTTGATATTTAAATAATAAGTATCGTATCCACCGAAATACCCACCAATATTAAAGTAAATTTCAGTAATAGGTGTTATATTGCTGTCATCAATATTTTTAATCTTTTAAGCCACTTGATAATGCTTCCGTCATCGAGGAAATTTAGAAAAGCCATTTTAGAAATTGTATCAGCTTGAATAGTACCCATTATTAATGCAAGTATGCATTTATCATCTAATAATTCTATATTAGCTTTTCTCATTGAATTCCTGTTCCAATTAATATTATTATAATTTAATATGGAAACATACTCTGAAAGCTGATATTTAGGATGATTATCAGAAAACTCATAAAACTCTCTAATAAATGAATTCACAAGTTCTTCATAAGTTTCTTATGGCATATAAATTGTGGCTTTAGAAGTTTCATCATCATCATCTCCCTAATATATCCACTGTCCGCATAACAGCACATTTTCTAGTTTCCCAATATATTTTGTCAGTATTTTAAACTTGCTGGCTTCGCTTTCATTTCCTGTAAATTCCGCCACTCGTCATAAATCGAACGAAGCTCTGCATCCAAATAAGTTAGAGACTTTTCTTTTATGTCATCAGGTACGCCATAATATGCTTCTGCAATGGAACCTGTAATTGCTGCTAATGTATCACTGTCGCCGCCTACTGAAATCGCTGTTCTGATGGCATCTTCAAATGAAGTGGATTCCAAGAAAGCAACAATTGCTTGTGGAACTGTTCCCTGACAGGTTTCATTGAATTTATATGTATCTCTTATTTCATCAATTGTGAAATTTAAATTATAATAATTTTCATTTATCTTCTGTCGAATTTCTTCCTTAGTAGCTCCGTGCCTTGCCATATAGATTGAAACTACAGTAGCTTCTGCGCCTTTGATACCTTCTTTGTGATTATGTGTTGTAGACGTTACTGTTTTAGACAATTTACGTGCTTTATGTTCTGTTTTAGCAATAAATCCTACAGGACTTATACGCATTGCAGCTCCATTCCCAAAGCTGTTATACGGCTTGGGATTATCGCTGAAAACCCAACGTCTAAACATTCCGCCATAACCGCAATATGGGTATCTACGCCCAATTTCCTGCATGTATTTAATTGTCATACTTTCAAGCAATTTATTATATTCATAATTATTTCCGCATTCGTTTAAGAAAGGCTTAATTCTTTTCTCTGTTTCCATAATAGCTTTAGCTACAGCTATGGTCATTATGCTGTCGTCTGTTACATTGCATTTATCGGTGAAAAGTTCAAATTCCTTGTTCCTGTGATTATTAAATTCAAACCGAGAACCTACAATATCGCCTATAATCGCTCCTATCAACTAATACACCTTCTTTCTCTATACTATTAACAGTATAAAGTGAAATTTCTAGGTAAGGTCGCTTAAATTGCGACATTTGATGTTAACAAATCATATCCTTCCATCCTTCATAAATCATAACCATAGCAAATGTATCCAATTCACAGTATTTTAGAAGAGCCTTTTTAATTTCATTACGCTCATAATCCGACATTTCGGTAAACTGAAGCATTGCATAGGCGGTCATGGCTGCGCCGCCATCTCTTAATTGGTCATTATTCAATAATATAAAATCCTTGTCTGATACATCCTCAAACATTTTAGGCAGAAGCTTATATGGGTCTATAACCTTATTGTTTTCATATTTAATCCACGTCCAATTATTGTAGTTTAAGCTTGGAATTTCTTTCGTTCCGTAAATAGGCTTGGAATACTTGTCCCGTAAAAAGGCGGAGCTGTTTAAAATGGCAGGAAGCACTGTCTTAATTGAATTAGAGCCTTTCATTGCCAGGTCATAATAGTATCTTTTAACAAGCTCGCACATGTCAACCATATTGCGAGGACCTTCCCACTTTTCAAAACTCCCGTTCACCGATTTTGTGATGCTTTTTATAAATTCGCACAATTCTTCCCTGTCGGGAATATCATTTTTATCTTCTTTTAATTGCCTGTAAATAGTGTTTAAATATGTATTCTCGTGGGCTGCATATCTAAAAATTGTCCCAGTATCCTTATCTAATTCAGTCTTTAGTTTTCTTATAAATTCATAATTCGGAAATACTCCCGGCTCTGTGTTTAAATATTGACCCCGATGCTCAATATCTCCGTTTTCGTGAACAATGTGATGCGAAAACTGAAAAGCAATTCCTTCATAGGGTCTTCTTCCCTTATTAAACGGAATGGCTGCCATTGAAGTTTCAAAATCAATGAAGTGAAGCGGATAAGTCCATGAATCCATTTCC
>DMWH01000283.1:0-866 GCA_003483345.1 Clostridiales bacterium
GCTATTATGCAAAAGTCTCGAGTATCTAAAGAGGCAATGTAATATTATTATTTTTTGATAATTGATCTATAAAGAATTGTTTTGCGGTGACATCGTCATTTTTGCCTAGTAACTCCTTAACATCATCAATTGATTTTAGTACATAAAACTCCTTATCGGGAGTGTAGTAAACCAGAACTTTTTTATTTAATAATGTTAAGTTAATGATATTATTTAGTGTTCCTTTACTCTTGCCGTTCCAGACCATGAAACCATAATCTGCTTCATTAGCCATTGCTAAGTCTTTGGCTGCATAAAAATCAAAGCCTTTGATGTGGTTTTCTATTTGTATCGAAATGACCTCCCACTGGCCTATGTTATTTCTCGCTTTACCATTTGAAGCATATATTTTAACATTCCTGTATTGTTTTTTAGAACAATGATTTTGAACTGCTTTGTCAACACCGGCTGCATCACCAACTAAAATGGTGAATTGCTCATTGATAATATTATCGATCCGCTTGAGCGCTTCTGAATTTAATATTGACATGGCCCGCGGCCCTGCGATAAAAACCTTCATTTATTTATCTTCTCCCTGTTTTTGTCATCGTCAAAACATAAACATCAGCTACGTTGATATCGCTTTTTAACACATCTACAGCTTCATTTAATGTTGCGCCGGAATCGAATAAATCATCTACTAATAGTATGTTAACCTTCTTTCTAAAATTTCTATCTTTAATGATAGATCCTTTAATCAGACCAGTTTTTTTATCAGCACTGACATTTTTTAGCTGTTCATGTTTCGATTTTTTTAGAACTTGAGTACTCATTCGAATATTGAGATAATCTGATATTGCTTCAGCAATTAAAAATACGGGCTGAAA
>DMWH01000283.1:995-3865 GCA_003483345.1 Clostridiales bacterium
CTCAATTTAATAACCAGATAAAATACCCCCCGTTCTAATTAACATAAATGAAATCATTAAGATATAATGTAAAGTTATTCCAAAATACTATAATCCTGTTGCACTTGAATGACACAATTGAATATTTCCGGTCGTGACAATTGGCGACGCACATTTTTGTCATATTTTCATTGTCACTGGATCGGAGAAAGAGCATTAAAAGCAGCCAAAGTGTTAAAGCCAACCTAACCCGTCCAAAAGGGTGATGCGGACATTATGGGGTGGCAGTAACACTTTTGGACTTTACACAAAGTTCGGGATACACCCAAAAAAGAGGGACAGTTAAATACCATCGGCTTTTACCAGTAGATAGCTCCGCTTGATAAACGGCTTGGCTTCACCTGATTGGTTTGACAGAGTAATCCACTTACGCTAGCATTGTTCCTTTTGGGTTTACTTTATTTATAGACTAAATAGTCTAGTAAACGTTGTTTCGCTCATATTGTTATATACTATATTGCACTCACAATCTGAACTACATTTCCTCTTATTAATCTCTACATTCACTTGTCCTATAGTAGCTGCTTCCTTCAGTGCTTGCAGAGCCTGGCTAAATGCATCTTGCCCATTTATCTCTCGACAAGGGTCATCCAGGATAACCTCTTCTAAATAGTCTTCAAAGAGCAATATATCCTTAGTCTGTCGAAATGTTAGCATCTGGGCAAAAGTACCATATGAATAATAGTTCTCTATTTCTTGCAAATCGACAAAATAACGGTCACCTTCAATCTGATTCTCATCCCAACTCTGCGGATTACTTTTAGTTACCCGTACGTTGGGTAGGTTCGACCTCTGTAATATAGCAAGATTAAATACAAATAGAACCGGTCCATAATAATTAATTTTCTTAGTCCTATTGTGTATATCACAGTCATCCAAAAAAATATCGTACCATACCCCAAACTCCTTATCGGTATCATCACTTTTCTGCCAGGTTTGTTTTAATCCCTTTTCTTCAACGGCGCCTCTTGACAGGAGTCCACTACATCTCAAAAATGTACAAGCTGTTTGTACACTGTTGGAATGATACAGATAATTAACCCCTATTCCATTTTTAAGGACCTCTCCAACTAACCTACTATCGAGATCGCAAGGCATAATCCTCCCTCCCTAAATAAACTCCCTATTAACAGAAATAACCAGCTTTAAATATAATAACGCATATTATCATAAATAGCACTTATTAAAAGGTAAATTAGGGAAATGGAGAGAATATATAAGAAAACTGGGAAAATAAAATTCATGAGTATGGTGGGGTGTTTTGTCACGTTAGGGGTGAAAAAACTTCTATTATTTTCGAAGGGGGCTAATTGCATGGAATGGGATAGTCTTTTAAGGCCTTTTCGATTAGGATGCCCAAAAGAATTGGGTCAACCTGATCCGAATAGAAATGAATTTCAAAGAGACTTTGATAGGATTATTTTCTCAACTGCATTTAGAAGATTACACGGAAAGACACAAGTATTTCCTCTTCCTGATTCAGATGTAACTCATACTAGATTGACACATAGCCTTGAATGCGCCTCTGTAGGTAGGTCATTAGGCATATTTGTTGAAAATGAATTAAAGAAGAAATATAAAGGTTTTAAAGGTTCCCACCTTGGGGATATTGTGAGTGCAGCCTGTCTTGCACATGATATTGGGAACCCACCATTAGGTCATTCGGGAGAGAAAGCGATTTCTGAATTTTTTTTGAGCCAACGCGGACAGAAAATAATTTCTGAACTATCACCTGAAGAGAAAGCAGATTTTACCGATTTCCAAGGCAATTCAATGGGATTTCATGTTCTAACATATAGCAGTCCAAAAATGACTGAAGCAAAAGGAGGTTTGTGTCTGACCTACCCGGTTTTAGCCTCCTTTGTAAAGTATCCTAGAGCTTCACTAATCAAAAAAGGGGAAAAGGATCTGGTGAGTGAGGAGAAACCTGGTATATTAAAAATCGATATTGCTACCTATACTGAGATAGCCAATGAACTTGGAATACCTCTTAAGAAGGAAAATGATAGGTGGTATAGACATCCATTAGCTTTTTTGACTGAAGCAGCCGATGATATATGTTATGGCATAATGGACTTGGAAGATGGATACAAATACAACTTATTGGATTATAATACCGTATCAAAGCTGATGACTGCTATTTGCAATGCAGATTCTGGAGATACCCAAATTAATGATTTGAAAAATATTATTGATAAAAAAGAGAAAATTGGATATTTGCGAGCAAAGGCAATAAATAGCTTAATCCAGCAAGTAGCAAAGGCTTTTGTCAAAAATGAAGAAGACATACTTAAAGGAGAGATGGAAAATCCTTTGTGCGATTTGATTGAATCAAGAAGTATTATGAAGAAAATTAGGAATGTATCCAAATCAAAAATTTATGCTTATAAGCCAGTTTTGCAGGTTGAAGCCGCTGGATTTCAGGTTCTTCCTGGTTTATTAAATACTTTTCTAACTGCTGTAATTGATAGTAAAAAATCAAGCAGTAAAAAAGTACTTCAATTAATCCCTGAAGAATATAAAGGTGATTCTAATACGAATCTTTATGAAAAGATTGTGCTTATTACCTCCTATGTAGCAGGAATGACGGATACATTTGCGATAGACACTTATAGAAATTTACGTGGCATTAGTCTTCCCAATTATTAGGACCGTGGATTAAAATATTGGAAATGTTATTGTTCTTTTATTTTTCAGTTATTTCTAGTCACGATTGTCATCTGTGGTGCAGGTCACGATAAATGAAAATTTTATGGGAATACTAGCCATAACGACGACTAAGCTGTCTGAACACCAGGCAGAGCCAAAAGGACAATCGCATTTACCCATAA
>DMWH01000053.1 GCA_003483345.1 Clostridiales bacterium
GCTTCCTTGTGTGTGCCAAACTACTCCAGCTCTCCTATCTCCATTTTCCGATGTTGCCTCCATTGTTCTTTTTACTGCCTTATTGGTAGCAAAATACTGATGATATCCAGCAACTTTTTTAATTAGGTCTTCTCCATCTAATTCATAAACAATAAAATTTCTAATTAAATCTAAAAATCTTTCTTTATCAAATACTCCTCTAATCAATGTTTCTAATTCATTTCTTTTTACTATTTCTTTTCCATCAATACTTTTCCAACCCATAAAACGATCCTTATTAGAAGAAATTGTTCCTATATATGAACTCCAAATATGATCTGCAATAATACAAAGCTCGTTATATGCAAAAAGTGATGGTATGTCTTTTTTATATGTCTGCAATTGATTAAACGCCCCTGTAGATGTTGCGTTAGAATCTGCTGGATTCTTCAACTCAAAAATAGCCAAAGGAATTCCATTCACAAAGATTAAAATGTCTGGCCTACGGTTTCTATTCTCTATAATAGTAAATTGATTAACTGCAAGAAAATCATTATTGTTAGGATTATTAAAATCAAATAAATAAACCTTATCTCCTCTAGTTATTCCGTTCTCATCTCTATATGTTACATCAACTCCCTCAAATAACATCTTATGAAATAATTTGTTTACTTCTATTAAAACAGGACTTGAAAAAGGAACATTTAATACTTTAGTTAAAGCTTCCTCTCTTGCTTCTTCTGAAATATCAGGATTGATTTTTAAAATAGCTTCTTCCAATCTCCCTTTAAGAATAATATCTGAATAGCCTGCTTCTTCTTTTCTTTCTGGAACTGATCCGTCAAAAGCAATGTCTGGACCAAAAGCAACAGAATATCCAATATCCTTCAACCATTCCAATGTTGCATTTTCTAAATTGTCTTCTTTGTAATTTTTATTATTCATAAAATTTTATATATACACTTAGTTCTTCCTACATACCAAACTTCTTTAAAAAATTTGCCATAAGAACTCCAATCTATATTTTCCGTTGCATTTTCTGGAAAATCACCCATTTGATCGTCTACGAGTAAAAAAATATCGCTCATATCTTTGTTTTGCTTTTTGTATTTTTCGGTTTTTATAGTCAAGGCTCTTAATACCGGACTCATATTATGCCTGTCTCTTATACTTGAAACTATGCCGTTTCTTTTTGATATTTCTGCTTTAAAAACCCCTACTCTCGCATAATCTGCGACAGTAATTTGAATTTTTAAATCTTCCTTATTTTTAAATTTAACAAACACATCCACCTCATCTTCAATAGGATTTTTCATTATTGAAAACTTTTCATTAGAAATATATGAAGATAAAAAACGCTCTACGCATTCTATTTCTTCATTATTTTTTATGTTAATATCTTTCATATTTTTACTCTTATTTTTCCATTCATTAAACGAGGTAAAAGGGAATCTCTTATTTTATTTAAATAAATGTTTTCTAATAGATTAGTTTTTATATTTAAAAAAAGTGGATCAATTATTTGAGAAAAAGTATCTACAATTTCTTTTGAAGGCAATAAAACATTTAAACTACTTAAATCTTTGATAGTAATTTGAGGTTGAGTAGATCCAGTAATTACATCTTTTATATTGATATTTTTTAAATATAAATATAGAAAAAAATTTCCCCATTCATTAGAAATAATCAAAGAATTATGTGTTATCTTAGAGTCTTCAAAAATTATACTAATGTTCCCACATGTTCCTCTACACCCAACAATAACTTGAGGTCCTTTATAATCAAAAGTATTAGAAAAACCCAAAAGTCCTCCAGCTCCATAAACTGAATAAGCACCATCTTCGCTAATATCTTTATCACTTTTCCCATATTTAATGTCAAAACAATCACCAAGTTTTCCAACGGTCCAACTGTAAGGAATTTCACCCAACTCAGAATCTATCATCTTTCCTCCACTAGACTTAAATGGTTTTCCGCTCTCATTCGGAAATTCAAAATCAACGAACCATTGCTTAAATAATAAACTTGCTATTTTTTCTAAATTACTATTTATCTTTCGATTAAGTTCTATTTTATCATCGAGAGAAGAAAGAATTTCTGCAATTATTCTTCTTTCGTTTGTAGGTGGTATTAATATTTGAATTGAAGCTATATCATCAGCACTAATATTTTGTTGTGCCGCACCATTAGCATAATTATTGATAGCATCAATAAAATCTTTTGTGTCACTATATTGAAATACAAATTCTAGGTCGTGTTTATTTTCTGAAATGAATCTAGCAACTCGTTGATTTAGGGCGTATTTCTGGTTTGTGCTTTTTATTTTTCCAACCTTTCCTATGGTCGCACCGGTCATAGCAACCACGATATCGCCAGTACTTAAAATGAAATCACTAGCAAGTTTGTTGAAGGATTCTAAGGATATTTTATCCGTATTTTCTATATCAACGATACGATTGCCAATGTTTTTTATTTTAATAACACCAACACCGCTATCCGTAAAATCAGAACTTTTTATTGCATAACCTGCCTTAACTCGAACTAAATCTTTGATGCATCCAAAATTCCAATTGTCAGGTATTGAACTTATGGTTTCTGCATTATTTTGTTTTGTGGCGATTTCCGTTTTCATAATTAGATTAAATTTTTTACAATAAGAAACCCAAACAGGCAGATAAGAATAAAACCGAAAATAAGCATGATGCCAGTGATTGGGTTATGATGAATTTCTTTCCAAGAGATCAGGGCAGTCGGTCCGGTATAAACATTTGGCGGTTTAATTGTTGAGTACTTTTTTTCCGCAACCCAGTAAGAAATACCAATGATTAACATCCCCATACCAAGGCCAAACAAATGTTTATTTTGTAAAAAGTCGGCTTTAACGGTAAGCGACATAAAAATAGCACCTGCCCCTAGCAGTAAAACAACTTTCCACCATGTATCTATTTTTAAGCTTTCCAAAAATTTCATATTTATTTAATTTCAAAGCCGATGCTTTTTAGATTTTTCTTAACACGATCTTCAAGCTCTCTCGATTGCTTGAATTGTTCCGAGAGTTCGGCTGTAACTTTTGCCATTTTATCTTCAAACACTCCATCATCCTCCTCAACAAAATCCGATCCAACATAACGGCCGGGAGTAAGAACAAATCCGTTCTTTTCAACTTCTTCAATTTTGGCTGCTTTACAGAACCCTTTCGCATCCTCGTATTTTCCATTGATAGTTCGCCAAGCGTGATATACGCCGGTAATTTTATTTAAATCCTCATCGGTTAATTCACGGTTTTTGCGAGTGACCATTGTTCCCATTTTGCGAGCATCAATGAAAAGAATCTCGTCATGGCGATTGCGGAATTTATGATTATAGCGATCACGAGAGACAAACCAAAGGCATGCAGGGATCTGAGTTGTATAAAATAATTGTGATGGCATAGCGACGATACAATCAACAAGTCCTTCTTCTATAAGCCTCTTTCTTATTTCTCCTTCATTAGAAGTATTAGAAGATAAAGACCCGTTTGCCATAACAAACCCAGCAATACCAGTAGGTGCAAGATGATGAATCATATGCTGAATCCAAGCATAATTTGCATTTCCAACTGGAGGAATTCCATATTTCCACCTTACATCTTCCTTAAGACGTTCACCTCCCCAATCACTAACATTAAAAGGTGGATTTGCTAAAATATAATCAGCTTTTAATGTTTTATGTAAATCATTATGAAAACTATCAGCATTCTTTGATCCTATATCTCCTTCTATTCCTCGAATAGCAAGATTCATTTTACACAATCTCCAAGTTGTTGGATTTGATTCCTGTCCATAAACAGACAAATCAGCAGTATTGCCTCCATGGCTTTCTATAAATTTCTCACTCTGAACAAACATTCCTCCACTTCCACAACATGGATCGTAAATTCTCCCCTTGTATGGTTCCAACATCCTAACAAGTAATTTTACTACAGATTGAGGAGTAAAAAACTCTCCACCACCTTTACCTTCTGCTCCAGCAAAACGTCCAAGAAAATACTCATAAACTCTTCCTAAGATATCTTTACTTTTACTCTCCTTGTCTCCTAAAGTAATTGTACTAACAAGATCAATAAGCTCTCCCAGT
>DMWH01000213.1:0-2363 GCA_003483345.1 Clostridiales bacterium
ATATACCACAAGTTTGAAGGGTTAATATTACATTAATGTTACAGGTTTGTACCTGTAGGGGTTGTTAGGCTCAGGATGATGTGTTGTCTTCAATTATAAAGTGAGAAGTTTCTGTGTCATCATTGGATATGTTGTCTTTTTTTGAAGTAAGGGCTTGGTATAAAGATATGCAGCCAAGTATTGTAAAGGCTATTCCTAATATAATTATGATTGTTTGGAGGGCTGATTTTGAATTAAAAATACACAGTACCGCAAATAATATACCTGCACCGGATATAATAAGATTTATTATATCTGAGAAATCTCCCGAGTTTAACACTTTAAAATACAAAAAAACGAACAAAAAATGTTGGAAAATATTGAATTTTTCAGCATTTTTTTATTGACAGATTTGTCGAAATGTGGTACAATATAACAGTAGTATACGTTAAGTAATATGGAGGATGCTATGCATATTGCATGTGTAAACAATCATGGTATTCCATATCTTCAGGTTATGGAAAGTTATTCGATTAAGGAAGATGGTATTTATAAAAGCAGAAAACGTGTCGTCAAAAACCTTGGTCCTTTATCTCGTTTTGATGATGGTAAGCCTGATTATCTAAAAAGATTGAGACATTCTTTTAAAGAAGGAAATCCACTAATACCTGAATTGTATGATTTAGTAACAGATGAGAAAGTTAAGGATATTGAAACCATACAATTTGACAGGAAGAGTCAACAAGATTGTGTGTCTGATCCTAAAAATATAGGATATTTTCTGCTCGACGGCCTTTATGATGGTCTTGGTATCTATGATGTAATGAATAAGCATAAATCTATGTCAAAGATTGAATATGACCTAAATGGTCTTACAAAGCTGCTCGTTTTTGGCAGGGTTCTTTGGCCGGACTCTAAGGTTGAAACATTCAAAAAAAGGGACCGGTATTTTTTTGATGTGACATCTTCAAATAATTTAATTGAAGTTTACCGTGCTTTAGATTGCTTGAATGATGAAGCTGAGTCTATTCAAAAGCGTATTAATCACAAGGTTAAAAATAGCATCGGCAGGAACATGGAAGTATGCTTTTATGATGTTACAAATTATTACTTTGAGATTGATCAAAATGATGAGGATATTTTAGATAAGGAAGGTAATGTAATTAAAGATGGTCTTAGAAAGAAGGGTGTAAGCAAAGAGAAAAGAAGTGAGCCCATTGTCCAGATGGGACTATTCATAGATGATAACGGCATCCCCATTGCTTATCAATTGTTTCCCGGAAACAAAACCGATCAGACTACCCTACGTCCTGCCTTGAAAAAAAGTATAGATAATATGAAGTTTGGGAAAGTAATTGTCGTAGCGGACGGTGGACTAAATAACAGTAAAAATATTGCACATATTTTAAAAAAGGGCAATGGATATATATTATCAAAAAGCACAAAGAAGAGCGCAAAGAATGTTAGGAAGTGGATCCTTGACGAGGAAGGATATGAGTGGAATGAGAAAAAAACCTTCAAAGTAAAATCAATACTTCAAGATAGGACAGTTGAAGATGAGGATGGTAATAGGATAAAGTTTAAAGAAAAGCTTATCTGCTATTGGAGTAAAAAACACTATGATATGGAAGTAAAAGAAAACAAAAAGTTTATTGAGTATCTTGAATCAGTTATAGAAAACCCTGATAAGCTCAAAGATAAACCAAAAAAAATTGAGAAATTTTTAAATAAAACTCAAATAGACAAAAATACAGGAGAAATATTAAACATACATACGCATTTGTCACTGGACATTGAAAAAATACAAGAATACATGAACTTGATGGGGTATTATACAATTATGACATCTGAAATAGAAAAAACGGACAGAGAAATTATTAATAAATATCATGGCCTTTCAAGGATTGAAGACTCTTTCAAAATTATTAAGAGCGATTTAGAAGGAAGACCTGTACATGTATATACACCGGAACATATAAATGCACATTTCCTAATATGCTTTATAGCCTTAACCATGGTTAGGATAATCCAATATAGGATCTTGAAGTACCAGGGAAAAGACACTTTGAATGAAGATGGTTGGGAGGCCGGACTTAGCGCAGAAAGAATAAAAGAAGCACTTATATTATTTCAGGCTGACAATCTTCCAGATGGATATTGTCGTACTACAAAACCTTCTGATGATCTGCAACTAATTCATGATTCCTTTAATATAAATACTGTATTAAATCTGCCTATTCTAAAGGAGCTTAGACAATTTAAATATACCTTTGATAAAGCCACTGTTATATGACTATATTTTTATACTTTTTCACATGCTAAAAATCTCCTGAACTTCCAATGGCTTCAGGAGATTTCATCCGTTTTTAAGTGTTAAACTCGGG
>DMWH01000213.1:2463-4601 GCA_003483345.1 Clostridiales bacterium
ACTTTCCTATTTAGGGATAGTCTCTGCGGGAAGAAGGAATGTCCCAAATATATCGTTGTAAGAAAGGGAGAAACATGTCTAAGGAAAGTTTTATTAAAGGTGCTGCTATACTGAGCGTAGCGGGCTTATTTGTAAAAATATTAGGGGCAGTGTACAGAATACCTCTGACAAATTTAATAGGTACGGAAGGCATAGGTCACTATCAACCGGCTTATAACATATATAATCTTTTGCTTGTTGTGTCACTGTCCGGATTCCCCACGGCAATTGCTAAGATGGTTTCCGAAAGAAGAGCTCTAAATAATTACAAAGGAGCATATCAGGTTTATAAAATAGCAGGTTGGGGTTTATTTTTAATAGGACTTGTTTCATCTATTTTTGTACTTATATTTGCCCGTAAACTTGTTACGTTTCTTGGTTTTCCCGGCTCATACTATTCAATGTTGGCACTGGTTCCTGCATTGTTTGCAGTACCTTTGCTATCCGCCTACAGAGGATTCTTCCAAGGAATGCAGAACATGACTCCTATTGCCTTGTCACAGCTAATTGAGCAAATTTTTAGAGTTGCAGTTGGTTTATACCTGGCATATGCATTGGCAGGTACAGGACTTGAAGAAGCTGCCGCAGGTGCTACCTTCGGTGCATCCGCAGGAGGTATTGCAGCTCTTATATTGATTTATATTATGTTTATCTCCAGCAAAAAAAGTATAAAAGAAGAAATTTCTGCATCAAAGAAAAATGAAGCAGAACCGGTACAATATGTAATTAAAAGTCTTTTATACATTGCAGTTCCCATAACCATAGGCGCTTCAATTGCACCGCTTATGGGAAACATGGATTCATTTATAGTTTCAAATCGACTTGCGGCTATTGGATACACTGTTGAAGAATATACAGACATGTTTGGTGAATTAAGCGGAACAGCTCAAACCTTAATAAATTTCCCCCAGGTTTTTTCAACAGCCGTGGCAATGAGCTTAGTTCCTTCAATTACTGAAGCATTTACGAAAAAACAAGGTATAAGGTTAAATGAAACTGCTAATGCCGGTGTAAAAATGTCATTAATTATAGGACTTCCATGCGGTATAGGCTTATTTATGCTTGCTGAGCCTATAATTGCTCTGCTTTATCCGTCTATTGGACCCGCAAAGCATGCAAGTTCCGGAGCACTTTTGGAAATACTGTCAATAGGAGTGATTTTCTTAACTTTGGTTCAAGCATTTACAGCAATACTTCAGTCTGTAAACAAACAATTTCATCCTGTAAAAAACTTAGCATTGGGTTTGCTAGTTAAAGTTATTTTATCCTACATGCTTATAGGTATACCAAATATTAATATTAAAGGAGCAGCAATAAGCACAACCGTTGCATATTTATTTGTTGCTCTGTTTAACTGGTATGATATAAATAAAACTAAAATAAAAATAGATTTAATTAAAGTTTCTTCAAGAGCACTTTTGTCCACTGCGGCAATGGCAGTGACTGTATGGATATCCTTCAGTGTTATATTATCAGCTATAGGAAGTAGAAACTTAGCAACATTAGGCTCCATAGCTATAGCGGGAACAGTATATGTGATTTGTTTGTTTATTACTGGAGCAATTACAAAGGAAGACCTTGAATTGATACCAAAAGGAGAAAAACTAAAAAAATTTGTGAGGAAATAATATGAGCATAATTCAAATAATCGGATTGGGAGCAGGCGGTGAAGATGACTTAACTGTAAGAGCTCAAAAGGCTTTATCAGAAAAAATACCAACTTTTGCAAGAACTGATAAGCACCCCATAGTGAATGAATTAAGAAAAAATATAGATATTGTAAGTTTTGATGATTATTTCGAAAAATATGAAACCTTTAACGAAGTTTACGAGAATATAATAAATACGCTTATAGAGAAGTCAAAACAATACGGGAAAATTAACTACTGTACTGCAGGAAGCCCTTATTACGGCGATATAGTAACAAAAAAGCTGATTAATGAATATAAAAAGCAAATTAATATAATAATAATTGATGGAATGAGTTTTCTTGACAAATGCTTAAAACTTTCGGGATATGCCGATTATAATAATATTAAAATTTTGGATTGTCTTGAAGCAGATGAATTCTCATTTGATATTAATTCTTTTAATATTAT
>DMWH01000213.1:4635-4979 GCA_003483345.1 Clostridiales bacterium
GAAAAAAATTATGGATTTTCAACATATTTTTGCATTCTGCCTATTGAATTATCTAGAAATAGAGTGTATAATGTAGATAATCTGTTAAGAATTGTAAAATTATTGAGGGGTCCCGATGGGTGCCCATGGGACAAAAAACAGACACATCATTCAATAAGACAGCATGTTATTGAAGAAGCTTACGAAGTTGTAGATGCAATTGATAATGATGATGTAGATAATTTAGTTGAGGAACTGGGGGATTTATTGTTCCAGGTTGTATTTCATGCCGAGTTGGGCAGTGAAAAAGGTTATTTTAACTTTAGCGATGTTGTAACCAATGTCTGTAAAAAGATGTATTTCAG
>DMWH01000213.1:5038-5806 GCA_003483345.1 Clostridiales bacterium
TGAAGAATGTCCCCAAGGCATTATCACCTTTAAGCAGAAGTTACAAAATTCAAAAGAGAGCTGCGGAAGTTGGATTCGATTGGTCTGATGCAAAAGGGGCGGTATTGAAAATTAAAGAAGAACTCTTGGAATTCATCGATGAATACAATAAAGGCAATATAGAAAATATGGAAGAAGAGTTCGGCGACTTGTTGTTTGCACTTGTTAATTTTGCAAGGTTTGAGAAAATTAATCCTGATATTGCTCTAAATAAAACAATCAATAAGTTTATTGAGCGTTTTGAGTACATAGAGAAAAATTCGACCAAGGATTTAAAGCAAATGACTTTGAACGAAATGGATGAGTTGTGGGAAGAATCAAAGTTCCGATAGGAATTTAGATAAAGTAAAATAAATTACATTTTTATTAAGGAGGATTTTTATGAATAAAGCTGAATTAATTGCCAGTGTTGCTGAAAAAACCGGTTTCACAAAGAAAGATGCAGAAAAAGCATTAAACGGATTTATGGAAACAATAAAAGAAGAACTGGTAGCAGGCGGAAAGGTACAATTAGTTGGGTTTGGAACTTTTGAAGTTAGAGACAGAAAAGAAAGACAAGGAAGAAATCCAAG
Source organism: Clostridiales bacterium (assembly GCA_003483345.1). Taxonomy (GTDB): domain Bacteria; phylum Bacillota; class Clostridia; order Tissierellales; family Sedimentibacteraceae; genus Sedimentibacter. The sequence continues at coordinate 5,650 of DMWH01000213.1, forward strand.
AAATCCTGGCGAAACAATAGATATTCCGGCATCAAAAGCACCGGTGTTCAAAGCAGGAAAATCATTAAAAGAAGCAGTTAATAAATAGACACAAATTAAGGGGATATTTAAGATATCCCCTATTCTATTGACATACTTTTGTATGCCCTAACCCTAT
>DMWH01000213.1:5849-6722 GCA_003483345.1 Clostridiales bacterium
GGTGCACATATATAATCATACTATATTTTAACCGGAGGAAATATGTGGGAAGTAATTGAACATGCACTTGAACATACATTTAAGGATTCATTTAAAATGCTGCCCTTTTTATTTGCAGCATATATTATAATTGAATTTATAGAGCATAAATCATCAGATAAGCTGGTAAGCAGCCTTCAGAAGTTTGGGGTAGTCGGGGGAGCTGTGCTTGGAGGTGTTCCCCAGTGCGGGTTTTCGGTAGCTGCATCAAATTTATATGCAGGGAGAATTATAACTGCAGGAACATTGATAGCTGTATTTATATCCACATCTGATGAAGCAATACCGATATTATTATCAAGTAACGGTAATTTAAATGTTATATTGTTGCTTATAACCGTAAAAGCAGTACTTGCTGTTATAGCCGGAGCTATGGCGGATTTCATTTTTAAGAGTTTATTTAAAAAAAGAAATAATGAAGGAATTGCGAGCTCTATTCATCACCATGTTTGCACCGACTGCGGATGCCATGATGACACGGGTATATTGAAGCCAGCATTGAAGCATACAATCAATATATTTATTTTTTTGTTTATTACTAATTTGCTTATAAATTTTTTCATAGAGTATGTAGGCGAGGATAATTTATCTGAAATTTTACTACATGACAGTATTTTTCAGCCTGCCCTGGCAGGTATAATAGGATTTATACCAAATTGCGCCGCATCAATTATACTCACTCAGCTGTTTATCGCAGGAAGCATAAGCTTTGGCTCGGTAATTGCCGGTCTCTCCACGGGAGCAGGAGTAGGGTTGTTGATTTTATTCAAGGTAAATCGAAATATTAATGAAAACCTTAAAATTATGTTGTATATATATGTTTTTTCTGTACTG
>DMWH01000213.1:6766-7193 GCA_003483345.1 Clostridiales bacterium
TATTTTTTTGATGTTCCTAAATATGCTTCTATAATTTTCTCGTTTTTCAGAAGCTCAATTCCTTTTCCTTCCATGGTTATATTGCCCGTTTCCAAGACATAACCGTAATCTGCAACCTTCAGTGCCTTGTTGGCATTTTGCTCGATTAACAAAATTGTAGTTCCTTGTTTGTTTATTTCTTTAATAATTTCAAATATTGAATTAACTATTAAGGGAGCTAATCCTAAGGAAGGCTCATCCATCATTATCAGCTTAGGCCTTGCCATTAAGGCTCTTCCTACTGCCAGCATCTGCTGCTCGCCTCCAGATAAGGTACCTGCCAATTGCCAAGCTCTTTCTTTGAGTATTGGAAACAAATCATAAACTCTTTTTATATCATCTTCAATTCCGTCTCTTCTCAAGTAGGCACCGACTCTTAGGTTTTCCA
>DMWH01000213.1:7269-7415 GCA_003483345.1 Clostridiales bacterium
GTTACGATTGATTTTTCCGGAACATGTATGCTTATACCCTTAACTGCGGAAATTCCCCCGTAATTTACATGTAGTCCATTAATTTTAAGCATCTTCTTCCACCCCCAAGTAAGCCTCTATAACTCTTTGGTCGTTTTTAACTTCAT
>DMWH01000259.1:0-3496 GCA_003483345.1 Clostridiales bacterium
AAAGAAAAAGCATTCAGCTCCTTAATCGGGTATATAATGAAAGAAACAAAAGGAAAAGCGGACCCGCAAAAAGCTGCAGAAATCATAAAAGAGATAATAAAGGCTTGATGAATACTCATCAATGACTAAAACACATCATAAGATTCCTTGTGATGTGTTTTTTGTTTGTTATAGCCCGACATTTCTTCATAACAATTGAAATTTTCATGCATATACTAATGAGAGAACAGAAAGGAGAATGTTTATGATAATTCATGTTGTACAGCCTGGAGAAACAATATATTCCATTGCAAGTCAATACAATATATCGCCGCAAAAAATAATTATAGATAACGAACTTGAAAACCCTAATGTCCTTGTACCCGGCCAGACCTTAGTAATACTTATTCCGGATATAATTCACGTTGTACAGCCGGGAGAAACATTGGCAGATATAGCAAGGCAATACAATACAACCACCGTAAATTTACTGCAGCTTAATCCCTTTATTGAATATGCAGATCAAATTGTACCCGGTGACCAAATTACAATAAGCAATACAGCAGATAAAAGAGGTCTCATACATGTGCTTGGATATGCTTATCCGCATATTGACAGGACAGTACTTTTGAAAACACTGCCTTACTTAACTTATCTGACAATATTTACTTACGGAATCACTGAAGAAGGTGAATTAATCGATATAGAAGACGAAGACATAATAAGAATGGCAAGGGATTTTGGAGTAGCACCGCTTATGCTTATTTCCACTTTAACTGAAGAAGGGACTTTTAGCAATGAATTGGCGCACGTTATTTTAAATGATCCGGTTGCACAAAATAACTTAATTGAAAATGTATTGCAAAATTTAAGAGAAAAGGGTTATTACGGACTAGACATAGATTTTGAATATGTATTGCCGGAAGACGAAGAGGCTTTCATAAATTTTATACAAAATGTTCATGACAGAATAAGCCCTGAAGGATTTGTTTTATTTACGGCATTGGCACCAAAAACATCTGCAGACCAGCCGGGACTTCTCTATGAAGCTCATAATTATCCGAGAATCGGAGAAGCATCAGATAGAGTTCTTCTTATGACTTATGAATGGGGTTATACTTATGGTCCTCCAATGGCTGTATCTCCCGTTGACAGGGTAAGGGAAGTGTTAGATTATGCAGTGACTGAAATTCCGAGGGAAAAAATTTATATGGGCATTCCCAACTACGGTTATGATTTTATACTGCCATATGTTCAAGGTGTATCAAGAGCGGACTCCGTTTCCAATGTTGAGGCAGTTGACTTGGCAGCTGATGTTGGTGCATACATTCAGTATGATGAAGTATCACAGGCTCCCTACTTTATTTATTATGATGAACAGGGAAGGCAGCATAGAGTATGGTTTGAAGATGCAAGAAGCATCATGGCAAAATTGAATTTATTCAGTGAATACGGGTTTGAAGGTGTCGGGTATTGGAACGTAATGAGATATTTCCCGCAGAACTGGCTTTTAGTGAGCAGTTTATATGATATTGCCAAGCTTGTTTGATTAAAGCTTGCCATATCTGTAATTATACAAAAAAATCAGCATATAAATAAATAACAGAGATATTAGGAGGTTTTTATGAACAATAAAAATTATAGAGTGTTGAAGTTTTTTGAGCCGGTAAATAAAAAAGACAAGTCTAGAGGCTATGTGCGTCTGGACATGAGAGGGAACAGGGGAAACATGATTGTAGCTGCTGAAAATTTAGGTGATGCAAAATCTACAAGTGAAGTTTATTTATATAAGGATAAACACAACAAAATCAAGTTAGGAGATATTAACAATAAAAAAGGAATAATCAAAAAAAAGCTCACCTTTGAAAACAGCAGTGCAATTGAAGATTACAACGTATGCGCCGTTGTAAAGGATGGAAAAATTGTTTTATATTCCAGTTTGTTCAGCGTATCAAGCTTAGACATCGTGAGAAAGTTGGAAGAAGATGATAATGAGCAGGAAAAAGATATTTTTGCCGATAAGAAACAAAAATTTCAAGAGTCAAAGCCTATCCTGACTAAAGAAAAAGAGCAGATAAATATAAAAGATACAAGGGGAGCGATAGAGCCAAAAGAAGTAATTGAGACAAAAGAAATAATCGAGCCTAAAGGATTACGAGAGGTAAGGGAAATAAGAGAGAAGGGAATGACAAAAGCAGCAGAAAATAAACCGGAAGATGAGATAAAAGAAGAAGTAAAAAAAGTAGTACAAGAACCTGTAAAGACAAAAAAATTTAAAGAAGCAATAAAAGAAGATAGTGAAGAAACCAAGGAGACTCCAGAAAAATCAAGCAAAAAAGATGATATTTCCAATCAGGGTTATAGAAACCGTTTTGATGAGAAACTGTATAAAACATTGAGGGAATTTAAAGAAATTGAACCTTTATCAGTGAAATTAAAGAATTTTAATTGGTGGTATATACCTTATGACGAAATGGGCATAAAAACAGGAGTATTGCCTTATTACAATCAAATAATAAGCGCATATTATCCGTATCCCATGTCTAATCGCGTGACTACCTGCACAAGTCTCATGAAAAAATACGGGCATTATATTTTCGGTATCTATAAGGAAAACGACGAGATTGCACGGTTTATATATGGAGTACCCGGAGAATTTACAAAGGAAGAACAGCCTTATAAAGGTGTGACCGGATTTAAAAATTGGTCATATGCAAATAAAGACAATAAAGGAGAAAGCGGATACTGGCTTGCCTTTGTAAATCCAAAAACAGGTGAAATCACAGACCCGCCGCAAGTTTCATTAACTTAATTCTGTACATCTTGATTTTTGTTTGATATAATAGTCTAGGAAGAGGGATACAATCTACTCAAGGGAAAGTCTTCGATGGCCGAAGGAATATCCCTGTAGCGAGGGGGACTTACCGACAGAATATCCCCATTTGCGATTAACAATTGAAAAGGAGTAAAAAGTACAAATGCCGCCTATCAGTACCGTAATGCACTTTGGGAAAAAGTTTATGGAAAGTTACGATAAAGTTGATATACCTAACTTTATTATAGGGATAATTTTACCAAGTACATTAAATGATGACCAGTTAGAAGAGCTGCACAATGTTGATGAAGACGGGAATATAGATGTAAGGGAGTTTTATGAGAAATTTGATTTTAAAACCATGAGCTTATGGGAAAGCTCCATTGTCTTAGGTTATTATTGCCATCTTTGGCTTGATGAGTATTACAAATTTAATGCAAGCAAGCTTAAAATACATAATAAGCAAAATTTAAAAGGTGAAGAATTAAACTCAGCAGTTAAAAATCTTTTAAACTATTATGACAAAAAAGCTATCGGCAGTTTTTATGAAAAATATGCAGAAGATATAAAGTCTGTCGAATCTAAAATATTTGCAGCAAGCAATATAGATAGCTCCAAGAAAAAGTTGTTGGAATATCTAAATGAAACAGTACCTGATGAAGTAATAACAGGCCTTATTAAAGAGGAGCAGTACATGAGTTT
>DMWH01000259.1:3521-3848 GCA_003483345.1 Clostridiales bacterium
TACTTAAGGATGGGTGTCAGTGAAATATAAATATGTTATTTTTGATTTTGATGGAACATTAGCTGATACTGAAGAAGCAAATTTCGTTATATATCAAAAGTTAGCAGAAAAATATAATTTAAGAAATATTACCATGGATGAATTAGGCCGTCTGAAAAAGATGCATGCTAAGGAAGTTATGGCATATATTCAATTAAAAAAAAGATATCTGCCTTTTCTGTTGAAGAGAGGAAAAACCTTATTAACTCAAGATATTAAGAATATAAGTCTTTGTAAGCCTGATATTTTTCATATTATATGCAGACTAAGAAATATGGGCATAAAAAC
>DMWH01000259.1:3874-5512 GCA_003483345.1 Clostridiales bacterium
CAAAAATGAAGAAAATAGCAAGAAAAGCAAAAATGAGTCTGGATAAATTTCTTTATGTTGGAGATGAAATAAGAGATATTACTGCTGCAAGAAATGCAGGAATGGATATAGCATCGGTAGGATGGGGTTATAATACCGTTGAAAGCCTTAGAAAACATGAACCTAATTATTTAATATTTGAGCCCTCTGAGCTTATAGATATATGCAAGGGCTAGAAGGAGAGTATATGAGCAGAATTTATACAATAAAAGCTGAATATCACGATGTTGAAAATTTGACCAAAATTTTAAGTGAGCATAATGAAATACAATTTGTATCCTTTATGGGTGTCGATATAGGCGGAAACGGAACAGACGAAAAAATACCTGTAAAACTGTTTATAAAGGATATGGAAGAAATGCTTAAATACGGCATACAGACAGACGGCTCCAGCGTTGAGCTGCAGGGTATAGCTGATTTAAGCGATGCAAGGGTTGATTTGCTGCCGGATACAGACTGCACATGGTTTGTTGACTATAATTATGAATATAGTAATTATGAAAATGGTTTTCCTGTCGGAACTTTAATAATTCCTTCTTTTATCGTTCACAAAAACAAATTAGTGTGCTCCAGATCAACACTTAGAAGAGCCGAAGTTCATTTCAAAAATGAAATAAAAAATGTTTTGAAAAATCATCCCCATATTGCAGAATCCTTAGGGTTTAAATATGAAGACATTGATGAGGTTTTGCTAACTGCTGCCACCGAATTGGAAATGTGGGTGAAAACACCGGAACAAAGTGCCGATTTTGAAGAACTTCATGCATCCCAGGTATTAAAAGAGCAATATTGGAAAAGAACTATGGGTACTGTCAGAACAGTCCTGGAAAAAATAATGCACTTGTTGGAATGCTATGACTTAAAGCCAGAGATGGCACATAAGGAAGTTGGAGGCATTACCAATAAAATTGATGCAAAGGGAAGAATAACCCATGTAATGGAGCAGTTAGAAATTGATTGGAGGTTTTCAAGTCCCATACAGGCTTCAGATAATGAAATTTTTGTAAAACAATTGATTGAAGACCAATTTAGATATCACGGATTGGAAGTATTATTCAAAGCAAAACCAATAGAGGGTGTTGCAGGTAACGGAGAGCATACGCACTTAGGTGCAGCAGTGAGGCTTAAGAATAATGAAAAAGTAAATTTATTTGCTCCTAATAACATGCAAGAGGAATATTTAAGCGAAATAGGCTACGGAGCTCTTATGGGCATACTGAAAAATTACGAAGTTATAAATCCGATAGTGTCTGCTACAAATGATGCCTTTAACAGGCTTAAACCCGGATTTGAAGCACCTGTGTGCACTGTAACTTCCTTAGGAGGTACAAAGGATTCACCTTCGAGAAACCGGTCAGTTCTTATCGGCGTAATCAGAAGTGTAGACAATAAAAATGCCGTAAGATTTGAATTAAGGTCACCAAATCCATATTCCAACACCTACCTTGTTATAGCTGCATGTATTCAGGGGATGTTAGAAGGTATTGTTTCAATAACAGATGCAGGCATGGACTGTAATCTCTTAGAGAAAGAAATATCAAAAAAATACGGTGAAGATGCAGTCTACCTTGAAAAGTTCAGAGAATACAGAAGTGAAAA
>DMWH01000255.1:0-1669 GCA_003483345.1 Clostridiales bacterium
CTAACCGTTAAACGCATTGCTAACGTTATGGATAAATGCTCATTCTGCGGATTAGGTACTGCTGCACCTACAGCAATGGTAACGGCAATACAACACTTTTATGATATGTATAATTAGGAGGAGACATGAAAACTTGTACATTGACTATAAATAATAAGAAAATAACTGTAGAGGCAGGAACTACCTTNNTTAGAAGCAGCAAAATCAGCAGGTTACTTTATACCGACCCTATGCAATCATCCTGACCAAGAAATAAAAGCAAACTGCAGAATTTGTGTGGTAGAGGACAAAAGTGCCGGTAAATTTGTTGCTTCATGTTCTACAAAGGTTTATGACGGAGCTGAAATTCACACGAATACAAAAGAAGTAAGAGAGCTGCAAAGAGGTATTTTGGAGCTGATATTAGCCAATCATCCCAATGATTGTTTAAACTGCATACGCAATGAATCTTGTGAACTTAGAAAGCTTTGCGAAAGGTTCCATGTAAGAAACTACAATTTGAATCACGAAACCGATATATACCCCATAGATAATATTTCAGGAGTATTGGTAAGGGATAGAAATAAATGCATAAAATGCATGAGATGTGTCGAAGCATGCCAAGAAACACAAATGGTTGGAATATTAAGCCCTTCCTACAGGTCTGTTAATACAAATATCAGTGCAGGTTTTGGTGAAAATTATGATGAAACACTTTGTACATTCTGCGGACAATGCTCGGCAGTATGCCCCGTCGGTGCTATTTATGAGTATGATGAAACAGAAAAGGTTTGGGAAGCCCTGCATGATCCGAAAAAACATGTTATCGTTCAAACTGCTCCAGCGGTAAGAGTCGGCTTAGGTGAAGAATTTGGAATGCCGAGAGGCTCAAAAGTTACTGGTAAAATGGTATCGGCACTTAAAATGTTGGGATTTGACAAGGTTTTTGATACTGATTTTGCTGCAGACTTAACAATAATGGAAGAAGGATATGAGCTTTTGTCGAGGATTAAAAACGGCGGTACCCTACCAATGATTACATCCTGCAGTCCGGGGTGGATAAATTATATAGAAGGTTTTTATCCTGAACTCTTAGACCATCTTTCAACCTGCAAGTCTCCGCAGCAAATGTTTGGAGCCGTGGCAAAAACATATTATGCCAAAAAGGCAGGAATAGATCCCGCGGATATATTTACCGTATCNNNGCAGGAATAGATTTTACTAACCTGGAGGATGAAGATTTTGATTCAATAATGGGTTCATCAACCGGGGCAGCCGTTATATTCGGTGCAACGGGTGGTGTAATGGAAGCTGCTTTAAGAACGGTGTATGAGGTTGTTACCGGAAAAACATTGGAAAAAATCGAGTTTGACGAAGTAAGAGGCCTTGAAGGAATAAAGGAAGCTACCATAGATTTGGATGGCACACCTGTTAAAGTTGCTGTTGCCCATGGATTGGCAAATGCCAATAAAGTTATGGAAATGATTAAAAATGGTGAAGCGGATTATACATTTATTGAAATAATGAGCTGTACGGGAGGATGCGCAGGCGGCGGAGGTCAACCCGTGGGAGCAAATAGATCAATTAAAGCAAGAAGAATTGATACTATTTATAATATTGACAAAGAAATGCCCATAAGAAAATCTCATGATAATCCTGAAGTACAACAACTGTATGAAGAGTTTTTAGG
>DMWH01000255.1:1723-3026 GCA_003483345.1 Clostridiales bacterium
AGAAATGACATAACTAAAATGGATGTGGATGTTATTGTTAATGCTGCAAATTCTGCTCTTAAAATGGGCGGCGGTGTTTGCGGTGCTATTTTCAGGGCGGCAGGAGAAAAGGAGCTTCAGGCGGAATGCGACTCAATCGGAGGTTGTGAAACAGGTAATGCGGTTATAACAAAAGGGTACAAGCTCCCTGCAATGCATATTATACATACTGTGGGTCCGGTATGGTATGGCGGGAAAAATAACGAAGAGAAACTGTTGAGGAGTTGTTATATAAATTCTCTTAATTTAGCTAAGGAACATAAATTGGAATCCATAGCATTTCCTTTAATATCCTCGGGAATTTACGGTTATCCCAAGGCAGAAGCATTTAAAGTAGCTGTAACTGCAATACAGGATTTTTTATTGGAAAATGAAATGATGGTTTATTTGATTGTCTTTGATAAAGCTGCAGTTGAAATCAGCGAAAAACTGTACACTTCCATTGAAAAATATATTGATGATAAATATGTTGACGAAAAAGCTGAAATCAGAGAAAACAGACTTCAGGTTGAAGATGCTGCCATAAAATATATAGTGTCTGCGCCGACATTGATAAAGACTACAAAGGATAAAAAAAGTTTAGAAGATATTGTATCTCAGTTAGATGAAACCTTTTCTGAAATGCTTTTGAGATTAATAGATGAAAAGGAAATGACTGATGTTGAAACCTATAAAAAAGCTAATATTGACAGGAAGCTTTTTTCTAAAATAAGGACAGATAAATTTTACAGGCCGAGAAAGACAACAGCTCTTGCTCTTTGCATTGCTTTGGAATTAAATTTAGACCAAACTAAGGACTTGCTTGCAAGAGCCGGTTATGCTCTTTCTCCCAGCAGCAAATTTGACTTAATAGTAGAATATTTTATTGAGCAGGGTATTTATAATATTTTTGAAATAAATGAAGCTTTGTTTGCATTTGAAGAAAATTTGTTAGGAGTATAATGTCGCATTTAAAGCGACCACTTATATTCATAAAAGTGATACTCTTCAATCAATAAATTATTGGAGGTATCGAAATGAAAGAAAATTTAACGGAATTAGTATTCATATTGGACAGAAGCGGCTCAATGTCCGGTCTTGAAACGGATACTATAGGCGGATTTAATTCTATGCTTGAAAGGCAGAAAAAGGAAAGCGGAGAAGCATTTGTCACTACTGTATTGTTTGATGACAAATACGAAGTGCTTCATGACAGATATGATATAAAAGGCGTTAACTTACTGACGGAAAAGGAATACTATGTGCGAGGTTCTACCGCGCTGCT
>DMWH01000255.1:3033-3323 GCA_003483345.1 Clostridiales bacterium
ATTATAACCGACGGCATGGAAAATTCAAGCAGAGAATTTTCATATGAAAAAGTAAAAAAGATGGTTGAGCATCAAAAATCTAAATATGCTTGGGACTTTATTTTTCTTGGTGCCAATATTGATGCTATAAAGACTGCAAACTCATTTGGTATCAGTGCAGACATGGCAACTAATTTTGTAAGCGACAGCGCAGGAACACAATTGAATTACAAAATTGTCAGTGAAGTAGTAAGCAGCTTCAGAAAAGGGAAAAATGTTGATAAGAGCTGGAAAGATGAAATAGAAAAAGA
>DMWH01000291.1:0-6592 GCA_003483345.1 Clostridiales bacterium
TATCTTCAATACAGGTCGTTGTAGACCAAAAAGAGGGAGAGGTTCTTGCGGACATTTTGAGGGAACAAGGATTTGGTGTTACGATACTCGAAGGAAAAGGTAAAAATGATAGTGTTAAAAATCTTTTGTTTATTCAGTTGAAAAGAAAGAAAATTCCTGTTGCTACAAAATTAATAAAAGAGCATAATCCTGAAGCATACATTACAGTAAATGAAATAAAAACTATGTTTGGCGGATATATAAAATAATTATTTGANNATTTATTTTATGAATGCATCATATATTGCCCTTATAGCTTCTTCAAAATCTTTGTCTTCCACTGCCACAATAATGTTTATTTCGCTTGAGCCCTGGTTTATCATACGAATATTAATATTTCTGTTTCCTAAGGCTGTAAACAATTTAGCTGATATACCGGGTCGATACGCCATTTTGATTCCGACTGTGGTTATAAGACTGAGGTTTCTAAAAACTTGTACATTATCTGTTTTGCATTTTTTCTTAAGTTCTTCAACAATTTGATGACTGATTTTTTCAACGGATTCTGAAGGAAGAACAATTGTAAAGCTGTCGATGCCTGAAGGAATATGGTCAATGCTTATGCCCCTTTCTTCAAACACTTCCAGGGCTTTTTTTACAATACCCACCTCATGTGCCATGTGCTCCTTATGAATATAGAAAAATGAAAAATCTTTTCTTCCTGCAATCCCCGTAATAATATGTCCGTTTGCATAATCTTCTCCTGCTTGGTCATCTCTGATTATTAAAGTTCCGGGATTTTCAGGGTCGTTGGTATTTTTAATATTTATTGGAATACCTGCTTGTCTCACTGGAAAAACTGCTTCCTCATGTAAAACTGATGCTCCCATATATGACAATTCCCTTAATTCCTGATATGTTATTTTCTTAATTTGCTTAGGATTGTTTACAATTCGAGGGTCTGCAACTAAAAATCCTGATACGTCTGTCCAGTTTTCATATATATCTGCTCCCATAACACTCGAAACAATCGAGCCGGTAATATCGGAGCCTCCTCTTGAAAAAGTCTTTATGCTTCCGTCCGGATATGAGCCGTAAAAGCCCGGTATAATTGCCTTATTGCTTTTGCCCAGTATTTCTGTCAGTTTTTCATGAGTTTTTTCCTCATTTACCGTACCGTCGTAGTTAAAAAAAATAACATCCTTTGCATCAATAAAATCACAATCCAAGTAATCAGCCATCAACAAGGCACATAAATATTCGCCCCTGCTTACGATATAGTCTTCTTCACATTTATTGTCCAAGTTTTCTTTTATAATTTTAAACTCATAGTCTAAATCCGTTTTCAAGTTCAGCTCTTCCTTAATCTGCCTGAATCTGTCTTCTATAATTTTTAAAATAGGAGCATAGGGTACCGAGTACTTTATATGTGCATACGTAAGATACAATAAGTCGGTAATTTTGTTGTCATCCTTGAATCTTTTGCCGGGGGCTGATACTATTATATATTTTCTTTCATCATTGTTTTTGATTATGTCATATACTTTATTAAACTGCTTAGAGTCAGCTAATGAAGTACCTCCAAATTTAGCAACCTTTAACATTTCTTCCTCCAAATTAATTTATAACTTTTTTACAATATCATAAGGAAATATAAATGTCAACGTTTTTAATACGAATGTATTTATTTCGTAAACAATTATAAAAAGTTTCTTATTAATTTTTCTCTGCCTTCAGGATGTATATATGAAAGAGGAACATCAAAAATGGTTTTTGCTCCCTTAATTCCTTCTTTGTTCATTCTGTAAGCAGCTCTTGCATACGATAGAATCACGCTTCCGGTAAACTCGGGATTGCTGTCTAATTTAAGTGAGAATTCCATTATATGTTGGTTTTTCTCACTTCCCGTCATACCGTTTCTTATTACAAGTCCTCCATGGGACATCCTCGAATGATTTTTCTTAAATTCTTCTTCGCTTATGAAATTAACTTCTGTATTATATTCTGCAAAGTAATCCGGCATGTTTTTTATATCTTCTTCAATTTTATTTTTATCTGCACATTCATCACAAACCACATAGCATTGTCTTATGTGTTTCTCTCTTGCAGTAAGTTCGGGGTTATCTCCCCGTCTTACGCAATTTACTGCATCCTCCACAGGTATTGTGTATTGAATTGCCTGTTTTACAAACGGAATCCTGCGAATAGCATCAGAGTGTCCTTGGCTTACTCCTCTTCCCCAAAAGGTATAGCTGCTGCCTTCCGGCAGGACTGACTCTGACAGCATCCTCATAATTGAAAACAGTCCCGGGTCCCAGCCGATTGAAATTATGCTTATTTTGCCGGAAGAAAGAGCACCTTCATCAACTTTTCTTAAGTATTCCGGAATTTTTTTATGATTATCAAAGCTGTCAACAGTATTAAACATTTTTGCATATTCAGCTGCCTGTACGGGTAGGTCTGTTGCCGAGCCTAAACACAAGACCATAACATCTATTATGTCTTTATATTTTTCAACCTCATCAACACTTAATACTTTTACGTCAGTCTGAGTTTTTATCGTATCAGGCTGTCTTCTGGTGAAGACAGCCACTAATTCCATATCTGTACTTAAATTTACCGCAGCTTCCACTCCTCTGGCTATATTACCGTATCCCACAATTCCTATTCTTATTTTGTTCATTTTTCCCTCCGCTGTCTTTATTTTTGTTAAAAGAAATCTTCCATAAGGTAGTAACCGGGGCTTTTTGATGAAAGTTTCATAGCCAAGTTTATAGCTCCGCGAGCAAATATTTTTTTTGAAAAAGCGGTATGCTTTATTTCTAAAATTTCATCTACTCCGGAAAATATAACCGTATGCTCTCCGGGGATGGTTCCTGCCCTTATGGCACTGATTTCCACATGCTCCCTTCCTGTCGCATTTTTAATGTCTTCCGACAATGTTTTTGCTGTTCCGCTGGGAGCATCTATTTTTTTGGTATGGTGTTTCTCAACAATGTTAATATCAAAAGTACTTAGCTCTGCAGAGATACTTTTTAATATTTTTCTGAAAACATTTATTCCTAATGAAGTGTTTGAAGATAACAGTACAGGAATTGCTTTCCCTGCTTCTTTTATTTTAGCTTTATCCTCATCGCTAAAGCCTGTTGTGCAAATCAATAATGCACATTTATTTTTTGTTGCATATTCAATTAAAAAATCAATATTTGCAGTGTTTGAAAAGTCTATTACTACATCAGGCATACCGTCTATATCTTGTCCAAATCTCCCGCTCCTTGGTGAAAGGGAGCCGATTAGATTAATATTGTCATATGTTTTTATCTCTTCATGCAAAACTCTTCCCATAGCTCCGTTTATTCCGCAAATTACAACATTCATACTCCACCTCACGCGGTTTCTAAAGGAACGCCTATTCCGAATAAATTCAATTCTCTTAGAAGTCTTGCTCTGTTTTCTTCCGACATCTGATATAAGGGTGCTCTTACCTCAGAGCTGCACAAGTTCATAATACTCATTGCTTCTTTTACGGGAATGGGATTTGTTTCAATAAACAATGCTTTATTTATTCCATTTAGTGCAAGCTGAGCATTCTTTGCATCATTTACATTTCCGTTTCTGTAATCATCAACCATTTTCTTCATTTCTGCCGGAAGTATATTTGCAGATACTGAAATAACTCCATGTCCTCCTAATGACATAAGGGGTACTACCATATCGTCATTGCCTGAATAAACCAGAAAGTCATCCGGACATATTCTGATTATTTCTGCAATCTGGCTGATGTCTCCGCTTGCTTCCTTAATTCCTACTATATTCTTGATTTTTGAAAGCTCTAAGACTGTTTTTGGTTCAATATTCATTCCTGTTCTGGCCGGCACATTGTAAACAATAATTGGCAGTGATGTACTTTCTGCAATTATTTTATAGTGATTTACAAGTCCTCTTTGAGTTGTTTTGTTGTAATAGGGAGTTACTATCAATAGGCCGTCTGCTCCCGCCTCCTCACAAAACTGTGCCTTTTTTACTGCAGCTTGTGTACAATTGCTTCCGGCTCCTGCAATAACAGGAATTCTTTTATTGACTCTGTCAATTACAAATTCAACTACTGTGTGATATTCTTCATCTGTCATTGTTGCTGCTTCAGAAGTTGTTCCTGCAACTATTATTGAGCCGGAATTTTCCACATGCATCTCAACTAATTTTCCTAAGACCTCATAATCAATTTCTCCGTCAGCAAAGGGGGTCACCAATGCTACTCCGCATCCTCTTACTAAATCATTCATCTTCTTACTCCTTTAAATTATTTTTTATAAATAAAATAATTTCATGTCGCTCCCTATGACCTACCATCCGTCTGTACCTCGCCGGAGCTTGTACAAATATTGAGGTATAAAAAAAGCGACATAAGAGCAAAAGGGCTCTCAGACGCTTAAAAAACATCGAACCTTCTGCCCAACATATTACAGCGCTCTTTTATAGGATTGGGATGCATCCTATAAAAACAGTATCACATCTATTAAATGTGAGCCCAGGGATTAACCCTTCGGCGAATCACCCTTTCGAAGAAAAGCTTCTACTCTTGATCATCGCGACCTCTGTAATATGCCCATGAAAATATTTAATTTCTCCAAGTATAATACTGTTGACATTACATGTCAAGCATAATATTATATTTTTTATAATGGCAGTAGCTTGTAAATATGGACAAAATTTCAAGCAATTCTTGCAAATAGTTTTTTCTACAAATTTTTAATGCATTTTTAAGAATATTATATTATAATCAATACTGCCGGTATACCCGGCTCCTAATGAGGACGGGTAAAAAGGAATGTCCTCGAGGAAAGGAGATGAAGAATATGTTGTGCTCAATATGTAAAAAGAATGTAGCAGTAATATATGTTAATAAAATTGTTGAAGGTAAAATGCAGACTACAGGTTTGTGCATTCCTTGCGCTAAAAAGCAGGGTATAGCACCTATGGATCAGATAATGAGACAAAGCGGCATGAAACCTGAGGACTTTGATAATATAAACAAACAGCTTACTGAAATAATAGGAGATATGGATTTAGAAAAACTATCCGGAGATATGTCTGAAAGCAGTGACGGCATTAATTCTTTAATGAATTTAATGAATAATGCTTTTACGGGAAACACCAGCTCTACAAGCAATGAATTTATTCCGGAGGATGAGGATGCAGACTATACCGGGCCGGGTTCCGGAACAGGTCCTAAAATAAAGGAAAAAGTAAAACGAAAAAAATTAAAATATCTTGATACTTATGGATTGAATTTGACAGAGCAGGCACGATTTGGCGAATTAGACAGGATAATAGGCAGAGAGAGAGAAATTGACAGAGTTGTGCAAATATTAAACAGACGCTCTAAAAACAATCCCGTTTTAATCGGTGAGCCGGGTGTAGGCAAGACTGCGATAGCTGAAGGATTAGCGGTAAGAATTGCCGAAAAAAAAGTTCCCGTAAAACTTTTCAACACCGAAATTTACCTGCTTGACTTAACTGCCGTTGTGGCTGGCACACAGTTTCGAGGTCAATTTGAAGCTCGCATGAAAGCTATTATTGATGAAGCCAAAAAAGCAGGCAATATAGTTATTGTAATCGATGAACTTCATAATATTGTAGGTGCGGGAGAAGCTGAAGGCGGAGCTATGAATGCCGCTAATATACTTAAACCGGCACTTGCCAAGGGTGATGTTCAAATTATCGGTGCCACAACATTGGATGAGTACAGGAAGCATATTGAAAAGGATACTGCACTTGAAAGAAGATTCCAGCCCGTAATAGTAGATGAACCTTCCATAGAGGATTCCATCGAAATTATAAAAGGAATAAAAGATTATTATGAGCAGTTTCACAATGTAAAAATAACCGATGAAATTATTAGGCAGGCAGTTTTAATGTCTGAAAGATATATTACCGACAGATACCTTCCTGATAAAGCAATTGATGTTATAGATGAAGCCGGTTCAAGGGCAAATTTAAAGAACAAAGGATTGGTTGAACTTGAAGCTTTAAAAGCAGAGCTTAGCAGAATAAGAGACGAAAAAGAAGAAGCTGCAGAAAATGATGATTATGAAAGAGCTGCAGAGCTTAAGGTACAAGAAATCAGAATTGAATCAAAATTAAAAGAGTTATCCAATGAATACGAGAATATTCTTTTAACTGAAGAAGATATTGCGTATGTTATTGAAGCTTGGACTAAAATTCCCGTTCAGAGAATAAGCGAAGCTGAAGCCGATAAACTAATACATTTAGAGGAAAGACTTCACAGGAGAGTTGTAGGTCAGCATCCTGCAGTTACAAGCCTTGCAAAGGCTATAAGAAGAAATCGTTCGGGATTTAAGAAAAAGAAGAAACCATCTTCGTTCATATTTGTAGGTCCTACAGGTGTGGGTAAGACCGAACTTGCAAGAACCTTGGCTTATGAACTGTTTGAGAATGAAGATGCAATGATAAGGCTTGATATGTCCGAATATATGGAAAAACACACGGTTTCCAAACTTATAGGAGCTCCTCCCGGATATGTCGGCTTTGACCAGGCAGGATTCTTAACCGAGAAAGTGCGAAGAAAACCATATTCGGTAATTTTATTGGA
>DMWH01000291.1:6612-13290 GCA_003483345.1 Clostridiales bacterium
TTTGAAAATACGGTAATAATTATGACTTCAAATGCAGGAACATCTATCAAGGCTAACCGAATCGGTTTTGGCAACACAGAATATGAAGCAATGGAATCCAAGGTAAAGGATGCTCTGAAACAAGCATTCAGGCCTGAATTCTTGAATCGTATCGATGATATAATAGTATTTAGCGAATTAACCAAGGAAGAATTAAGTCAGATTGTTGATTTAATGCTTAAGGATGTTATTAAAGAAGCTGAAGAAAAGAAAATTACTTTGACGGTTACCGATAAAATGAAAGAACATATACTTGAAAAAGGCTATAATACAAAGTATGGCGCAAGACCTTTGAGGCGGGCAATACAAAAGTATGTTGAAGACGAAATCTCGGAAGCATATTTAAAAGGTGTATTTAAGGAAAATTCATTGGTTACTGTTGATGTAAATGATGAAGGAAAAACTGTACTGACGATTATTTAGTCACCTGCATTTTGCTATCCGCTGATACGTTTTGGCATCCTGTGTTTAAGCGAAGGAACTCATGAGATTCTTCACTGCGTTCAGAATGACAAAAAAAATAAAGGGGAACACCTTTCAAAAGGAAGTTCCCCTTTTATTATTGTTATTTGTTTACAAATCCGATTCCTAATACTCCCGGACCTGAGTGGGTTCCGATAACAGCCCCTATTTCCTGCTCGATTATATTTTTTATTTTATATTTATCTTCAATTGCTTCTCTTAACATCTTTAACTGCTCGTAAGCTTTTCCGTGAAACAAGAGCACTGTTTTGTTTGATAAATCATAGTTGTTCTTTTCTATCCATTCATCAAACCATTTTACAGCTTTATTTTTACCTCTTATTTTTTCAATTACGCTAATTTTTCCATCCTTAATTTCGACAATCGGCTTAACGTTTAATAGAGTGCCTACAACCGCTTGTCCCTTTGAGAGTCTTCCTCCCTTTTCAAGATACTTTAGGGTGTCAAGTGCAGCTACGGCAACAACTTTTTCCCTTAGTGCCTCTAATTCTTTCACTATTTCTTCGATATCCTTGTTCTGCTGTACTAATTCGATTGCTTCCAATATCAGTGCAAATGCACCGAGACAGACACTTCTTGAATCAATTATGTAAATATCATCGCTGCCAATCATATTCTTGGCCATACAGGCGGAATCATATGTTCCTGAAAATTCGGAAGCAAGAAAAAGCCCCAATACCTTGTCTCCTTCTAATAAAATATCACTGAATACTTCCATAAATGTTCCCGGTGACACTAAGGTAGTAGTAGGTAGTTTTTCTGCAGTTTCAAGTTTTTCAAAAAATTGTTTTGAATTCAATTCAACTTTGTCTAAAAATGATTCATTTTCAAAATTGACAGTCAGGGGAACCATTTTTATATTATACTTTTTAATTATTTCATCCGTTACGTCCGAAGTACTGTCGATTACAATTCTTATACCCATATTAACCTCTTTTCATAGTCATATATTTTGTTCTATAGTCAATACCATCCTGCATATTTATATTTTTCACTGAAAAATTTTTCTATGCTTGTAAGCACCCTTATCAAAACTTCTTCTTCTTCGCTGTTTAACTGTTGTAATGCACTAATTACCAAATCTTTATGGAAGTCTTCATGAGATTTGTATGCTGCTTTACCCTTTTCCGTCAGTCTTATTTTTACAACTCTTCTGTCTTCTGATGAGCGGCGTCTTTCCACATATCCTTTTTTAATAAGGTTGTCTATGGCAGTTGTTAATGTACCGGAAGTAACCTTTACAGCCTTGGCAGTATCAGACATGGTGCGTTCAGTTGAATATCCTATGTTTTCAATTAAATGCATTTCTGTTATGGTTAGATCTTTAAATTCCCCTATTTTCAGGCATTTTTCTTCGATATACAATATGTTTGCAAAAAGCCTCACAAGTATTTCATTTACTGTTTCATGATTACTCATTAAACCACCCCGATTACTTTGATATTCAAATTATATTTGTAAAAATATTTTTTGTCAAGCCTTTTTATGATGAATTGTATATCTCCAGAGAAAATCTTTCGCTTCCTCTGCATAATCAATATTTATTCTTTTGCTCTTTTCTACCTTAAAGTCTTTAAAGCCGTCATCTTCAACATAAATTTCATTGCCTGTCAAATCCGTTCCATTATGTTCTATTGTTATTTTTAAAGCATTGCAAAGTTTTCCGGGACCGTTTGAAATGTTTTTTTTCTGATACTTTGTAATATCATCCAAATGTTCCTTATATCTGTTAAAACACATTTCTTCTTTATTGATTACCGGTTCCACTGCCCTTATTAAAACAGCACTGCAGGTCCCTTCTTCTTCTGTTACAAAGTTTAAACAATAATACATGCCGTAAATAAAATACACATATGCATAGCCGGGAGGTCCAAACATAATTTTCGTACGGGGTGTTATTTTTCCTCCATAACCGTGGCTTGCCTTATCAATTGCAGCTATGTATGCTTCTGTTTCAACAATCCTTGCCTTTATTACCGTATTGTTATACTTTCTGACTAAAATTTTTCCTATTAAGTCTTCTCCTACAATACGAGCATCTCTATTATAAAAATTTCTGTTAAGCTTCATAATTATTACGGGGACATTCCTTTAAATGCTTACCTTCAAAGACTATCTTTCATTTAAAGGTGTGTCCCCCTTCCTCTATATTAAATAATCTTTTAAAATTCTCCTTGGTTTTTTCTGCTACCTCATCAATTGATACATTTCTTATTCTAGCTATTTCTTCAGCAACATATTTAACATATTTAGGCTCATTCCTTTTTCCTCTATATGGCACCGGGGTTAAATAGGGAGAGTCAGTTTCAATTAAAAGCTTATCAAAGGGGACTTCTTTTGCGACCAATTTGGGTACCCTTGCGTTTTTATATGTTACAGGTCCCGCCAGAGATATGTAAAATCCGAGCTTTATAAACTCTTTCGACAATTCAACGCTTCCGGAATAACAGTGAAGTATTCCTCTTGCTCCGTCATAATGTTCTTCCTTCATAATTTTTAAAATATCTTCATGAGCATCTCTGTCATGAACAATGTACGGAAGATTTAATTCTTTTGCTAAGCGTATTTGCTCACGGAACCATTTTCTCTGTGTATCCCTGTCTGAATTGTCATAGTAGTAATCAAGACCTATTTCGCCTATTCCTATTACCTTTTTATTTTTTGCCATCTCTATGAATTCATTCATATGCTCATCACTCATATATTTTGTATCGTGAGGATGACATCCAACAGCGGCATAAATAAAGGAATACTTATTTGCCATTAATAGAGCTTCTTTTGAAGATTGTAAATCGGCACCCGGATTTAATACAGCTTCAACATCATTGTCATATAATGAGCTAATAAGATTATCCCTGTCTGTTTCAAATATTTTATCATCAAGATGTGCATGACTGTCTATAAATTTACTTACCACTTTTCTTATCCTTCTTTTTAGTATTCCTGTAGGTTTTTGCATGTTCTTTAAATTTATCCAATTGAGGGTCATTCTTTAAAAATGTAAGATGGATATTTGAATCCTTATTCATTACGCTATAAATTATGTTAACCTTAACTTTGCCTTTTTCATCAGGTTTAGGGTAATTTATACCTTTAATATCTTCCCATCTTATGAGGTTTCCTCTTTTGTGTATTCCCAACGTTGAAATCATTGTTTTCTTGGACAAAGGTATATACAGTGTAATTATCAGTATAGGAAGTACTCCCATTATCAATACTTGCTCTGCAGCATATGTCTTTGTTTCTATCAATCCACGAATCATTATGCCCGATATCAAAATCATTAGTGCCATAAGTAATCTGCTCATCAAGTGTACCCTTTTATCGTCTTCATCCAAGAAAAGCAAAGCTTCCATGTTTTCTTTTTTATATTGCATTCTGTTTTTGGTGTTTTTAAATAAATAATATATTAAAACTAAAAATATTAGCGGATAAAATATTGAAGAAACTGCTGCCATAGGTATGTACCTCCTTTAATTTTCTGTATTAGTGTAACATAATTTTAATTATGTTTCAAGATGAAAAAGCAGGGGACATTCTTTCAAAACTTTACCTTCAAAGTCTTGACTTTGTTAAGGTTTGTCCCCATACATATGACAAAAAACTGTCTCGTTGAGACAGTAAGGTTATCATATTCTTCATTGCGTTCAGAATTACAGGCTGCTTATTCAGAAGGATAATGTGAAGGTCATACTTAGTATTTAATTATTTTTTTCTCAAGCCAGGAAGAAAAAACATACATAATTGCTGCAATCACTCCTAATACAAATACTCCCATCATTACAAGGTCTAATTTAAATGTTTGGCTTCCATACAATATCAAATATCCTATTCCCGCTTTTGAAACCAAGAATTCTCCAACAATGACCCCAATCCATGATAATCCTATATTTACTTTTATAACGCTTAAAATATTTGGAATGTTAGCAGGTATAATTACTTTTTTTAAAATTTGAAACTTGTTTGCTCCCATTGTTTTTAAGAGAATAATTTTATCCTTTTCAACATTTGAAAATCCTGTGTACAATGTCATAGTGGTAACAACGATTGAAATGGATGCAGCCGTAGCTATTATTCCTGAATATCCCATTCCTACCCACAAGATTATTATGGGAGCTAAGGCCGTTTTAGGAAGGCTGTTTAAAATAACAATGTAAGGGTCCATAACCTTAGCCAATTTTCTAAACCACCACAAAATTATTGCAATTAATAAGCCGCCAACAGTACCTGCAAAAAATCCGCCTATTGTTTCCATTGTCGAAATGAATAAATGTTTAAACAGGCTGCCGTCATCAACAAGCTTCATAATCAGACCAAGAATTGCTCCCGGACTGCTTGTTAGAAATGTATCTATTAAATTTTTCCTGGCTGCTACTTCCCAAAATATTATTCCAAACACAAAAATCAAGATTTGTGCAATCCTAATAAAGTTTTTTTCCCTATTTATTAACTTCAAATATTCTTTGTGCTCTTCTGAAATGTTTGCAACCGGCTCAAACTTCTTTTCCCACATCTAAATCCCTCCATATATTTCTGAAATATTCACCAAAAGCCAAGGTATTTCTGCATTTCATAGGTGTTCTTTCACCTGGACACTCCTCAAATTTTATTTCATATTCCTTTTTAATTTTAGCCGGTCTTTCAGTGAAGACTATAACTCTGTCCGAAATGCTTACTGCTTCAGGAATGTCGTGAGTTACAAGTATGGTGCTTATTTTTTCATTTCTTAAAATTGTCCCCACTTCGTCACCTATTGAAAGTCTTGTCTGGTAATCCAATGCCGAAAAGGGTTCATCCAATAAAAGCAGCTCCGGCTCAATTGCCAAAGTGCGCACCAGAGCAGCCCTCTGTCTCATTCCTCCGGACAATTGGCTGGGGTAATGGTTCTTAAAATTGGTCAACCCATATTTTTCAAGCATTCTTTTTACTTTTATCTTGTTTTCTTCATTATCCATTTTTTTTACTTCTAAACCAAGAAGACAGTTTTTATAAACATTTCTCCATTCATATAACTGGTCCTTTTGAAACATAAAACCAATACTGTCGGTATTAACAATAACTTCCCCCTCAGACGGCTTCTCCAATCCGGCTATAAGCGATAAAACCGTTGACTTTCCGGAGCCGGAAGGTCCCACTATAGAAACTATCTCCCCTTTTTTAACCTTAAATGAAATATCATCAATTGCCTTTGTCTCGTTATTTATTGTATGAAATCTTTTAGAGACATTTCTCAGTTCACAAATATATACCATATCTACCTCCGTCATACTGTGACTCCTTACATCATCTTATTCAAAACTGATTAATAAGTTAATGATAATAATTAAAAAACCTTAGTTTCAAAGTTTTATAAACAGTAATAAATTTCTAAAATTAAGTAAAACTATAATAAAGGTGGTGAAATTATGTTTAAGAAGTTAACAAACAAATTGAAAATGAGATATAGAAGATCTGCCAATCCCGGGAATGTAAATATTCCGGGTGAACTTGAAGTGCAAGAGCGAAAAAAAGACGTTGATAACAATAAAAAATAAGATGCCCTAACAAAATTTTGTCATCCTGATAGGCAGCGAAGGATCTTAAGTTATGAGATTCTTCACTGCGTTCAGAATGACGATTTGAGCATTTTTTATAGCAGCATCTTATTTATATTTATCACATTTTTTTAAGAATTGTGTCAATTCATCTATTTTATTTAGAACCTCATCGTTTACCGCATGTTCAATTATTTCGGTTTGCTCCAAAATATTTTCCTTTACTCCTATGCATTCTAAAAATTCAAAAATTATCCGGTGCCTTTCCAATAATTTGCTGCCTACTTCCCTTCCTTTTTCAGTAAGTTTAATAAATCCGTACCTTTCATAGGTTACATAATTTTCCTTTGCCAGCCTTCTTATCATTTTTGTGGTTGACGGAGGCTGCACATTCAAGGCTGAAGACAGCTCGCTTACCCTTACTTCATCTGATTTTTCAGACAATCTGCATATCATTTCTATATAATCCTCCATTGAGGAAGAGAGGATTTCTTCATTTTTTATTTTATAACCTTTTAGTGTATAAAACTCTTCTTTCATAATGCCTCCTAATTGTGTCAAAATTCGAGCAATGTCATATTATAATTTATAGAATGTTAGCTTTGGCTAACATGTTCTAAAA
>DMWH01000068.1:0-398 GCA_003483345.1 Clostridiales bacterium
CCGCCTAAACCTACGTGAGTACCAACAGCTACTCCCATTTGCATAATGTATATGTCACCCTTATAGTTTGCTTTAAGGAGCAGGGCCTTCAAATTTTCTGCTTTATTAATGTCGGATGTATATCCGATGATAACAAAATCAGTTTGTTCATAATCTACCCGGTTTATAAATTCTTGAACATAATAATTATAAACTTGTTTAATTCCTCGCTTTTTTGCTACAACAGCGCCTTTTTTATTTTTCATTGACATAATCGGCTTGACATTTAGCAATTTGCCTATAACGCCGCTTGTATTTGATAACCTTCCGCTGCGTATCAGACTATCCAAATCATCTACGGATAAAAAGTGTTTGATTCTGTATTTTATTATTTCACAATATTCAATAAGCTCTTCAAA
>DMWH01000068.1:486-7591 GCA_003483345.1 Clostridiales bacterium
AGTATTTTCTCATATCCTTGCTCTATGGCATGTTTGATACAGGCAATATATGATTCAGGACTTGGCATTGAAGTGGTCGGATATGGTTTGAAAGTCATCAGGTTCTTATAAAATTCATCGTTTGAAATATCTATTCGGTCTCTGTATTCCTTTCCTTCTATTGAAACAACCAGTGGAGCTAAACATATATTGTAACGATTTAAAATTTCTTGAGATAAATCACACGTTGAATCTGCCATTAATTTTGTCTTCATATAAGCTCCCGTTCTTATAGTATTTTAGTGCTTGTATATTTGCACTATCATACCATCCTATTCGACAATATTCAACATTTTTCGTAATTCTTTGAAATACAATTTTTAGCAGCTCGTATATTAAATTGGTAAGCATATACAAGAGATATATTGCATTTTTAACTTTCTAACCCGTAAAGCAGTATTTTAAAGTGGTCCAGAACATACTCCTTCAAATCAATATCGGGATATCGGATACACCATTCATATGTAATGCCTCTGATAGCTAAGACCAAGTGTTTCGCCATATTATTAACAGGAATGTCTTGTCTTATCTCACCCCGCATGAGCCCTTTTTCCAATACTTCAGTGAACAAATTATACAGCTCCCTGTTATAACTCATTGCAGATGATGTGTTTATAGTCTTTGTCAAGTGAGCTTTATAAAGCACTCTCATATTTTCTAATCCGATATTTGTTTCAATAAAATCGCAAATTTCTTCTGCCAATAAAACAAGGATATCAAGGATAGGCATATTATCAGGAAGAGAATTTAGAAAAGCTTTATAATCAATGTCTGCTTTGTTTGTATATTCATCTACAAGTTCAGCTGTAAGCGCATCTTTTGATTCAAAGTGTACATAGAATGCACCTTTGGATACTCCTGCCGCCTCTACAATGGTATCAACACTTACTTTTTCGATTCCATGCTCCAAAGATAATTTTCGGGCGGCTTCATAAATTTTATTTTTTGTTTCAATTGCTTTCAATTTTCTTTTGTTTATATTTTTTTTCTCCATTCTTCCCTCCTTGTGATTGACTGATTGGAACAAATATTGTATAATGACTACGGTATGTGACTGCAGTCATTAACTGCATTTTTTAAATTATAACATATATTCCATTTTTTGTATAGATGGATATTAAAAAAGAAACTCTTAAGTTTCACTTATTAGACAAGTCATAATAGGAGGAAGATTTATGAAAAAAGGTATTATATTGCTACTGATTATTACGCTTATTCTATCTTTATTCCAAACAGCATTTGCTCAAATATATGATATAAGTAACCATTGGGCAAGCAAAGAAATTAATTATTTGGTAGAGAGAGAGGTATTAAGCGGATACCCGGATGGAACTTTTAAACCGGATAATCCAATAACAAAGGCGGAGTTTTACAAAGTAATTAATAAATTATTAAATTTTGAAGAAAGAGCAGATATTACATATTCAGACGTAAATGAAACAGACTGGTATTATGAAGATGTGGGAAAGGCATTGGCAGCAGGATACATCAGCCCTGCAACAGTATTGTTGCCAAATGAATATATAACAAGGCAAGAGGTAGCAAGAATCTTAGGATTTGTTTATAATCTTGATGATGTGTCAGAAGCTGCAAGCGTATTTTCGGATTCTGAGTCAATATTGCCTGAAATAAGAGGTTATATTGGCGTATTATTCGAAAACAATCTATTACATGGATATCCGGATGGAACATTTAAGCCTTCAGCAAATATTACCAGAGCTGAAGTAGTTAAGCTGATTTACAATGTTCTTGAAAAGCTGAATAATTTACCGATAAAGGTAAGTGCCAATGAATCAGAGAAGGTATCTGATTCATCTCACAGGGATACTTCAGTAAAAAGATATACATTAACGGAAGGAACAAATGAAATAACTACACACGTTAAAATAAGAACAGGTACAGTGATTGGAAACGTGACAATTGAATACACCGGCAGTGCAGATTTAAAATTACCTGCCGGATTGACTGTAGATGGGGATTTAACCGTAATAGCACCAAAGGCTACTGTAAACAACTATGCAAGCGTAACCGGGAATATAATAATCCGGGATGTAGCAAGCACAACTTGGAATGAATATGCAGATGGCAATATATTAATTGTTGAAGATGAAAATGGCTTAGTATTACATGTAGTTGGAAATGTCAGGGGTATTACAGTAAGCGAATCAACAGATGGAAATATAACAATTGCTTTAAGCAGAGATGTCAATACGGATGCTATAGAATTTATAGCAATCAAGGGACCTGTTACATTAATAACGCAAAAGCTTATACAAGCAACTATTAAGGAAGGAACAACAATCATTGTCAAATCCAGTATTGATGGAAAAGAAATTGAATTTACAGGTACCGGCGAGGAAGTTGAAATATTAGACGGTTATCCCATAGTTCCGGTTACAATTAATTATTTAGATGAAAAGACTAAGGAAGTTATAGCTTCAGTTATTGAGTATAGCATTGATAATGGAGAAAACTGGATAGCCGGACCCGGCAGTGAATTGGATTTGATACCCGGAAAGGATGTTATTTTTAGAATTGCTGAGATGCCGTCGAGGGAATTACAAACACTTATAGTACCGGAACGGCCAGAAGGTATATCATTTTCCTATGCTAATAGTGTGAGTGATTATTTAATGGGTTTGCCTGCAGGCGCAACTAATATAGAAGCAAGAATTTTAGCCGGCGAAAGGGTTTATCAGGATTGGACTGATATAACAGTTGACTCTGATGGAAAGGCAAGTTTAATTCACGGTGGGGGAGATTTAATTCAAGTCAGGACAAAGGCTGTAACCGGGTCCGCCTTTGCCGGAGATATTGTTCAGCATTATTCCAAAAAAAGTATCAGTGAATTAGATATTGGAGATTTGGTTGTAGATAATTCTTGGCAGTGGGAGTATAAAACCGGCAGCGGATATTCGGGAACCGGTGAACTAAAACCGGTTACTTGGATTGTAGCAGCAAAAGAACATTACGGCATGGATTCCGGAGTGACCTTGTTGTCTAAAGATTTAATAGGTCAATTTACCTTTGACAATAGGACTGATGTACATCATAACGGAGTTAATCTTTGGGGACCCAGCAACCATATCCGCCCATGGCTGAATAGTGTGGGGATATATGAGGAAAATGGATTTTACAATGCTTTTTCAATAGAATTTATGAATTCGGTATTAATGACTGATGTACCAAATGAAGGTTATTGGGAAGGCAAATACACAACACAAGATAAAGTGTTTATTCCATCAATTACAGAATTGGGTGCTCCGGAGGTGGCTTTGGAATATTATGATGAAGAACTTGATGAAACTTTTGAAATAGGAATTACTTACGTAATAGGTACAGTTTATCCATATTTTGAAAATGCATCCAATTCAGATAGAATTGCTAAATTAGGAGCAAGCAATTTTAGCTACTGGACCCGGTCTCCGGAAGATTGGCTGAAAGATATAGTGCATTGCATCTTAAATGACGGAAGTCGTGGAATTTATTGGGGTGAAAATCTACAAGCAAAAGATAATAATGGTGTTCGACCTGCTGTAAATATAGCACCTGATACACTGGTATCGGGTATCCCGAATGAAAATGGGGCTTACGAGATTTTCTATGAATAGGTTGACTGCAGCAAGATAAATTAAGATTATAAATAGAAAAAAAGGCCAGTTGGATTATTTATCTATACTGGTCTTTTATTATTATATGAATACTGATTAACATTTAATCAATTCATGATTAGGTTATACAATTTCAAAAACAGTTCCCTGATTAAAATCAGTTACATTGGATGAGCCGTATACACCTAAATACAGTCTTGATTGAGTGAGGTTTGCTCCCAAACTTACATAGTAAGCTGATTGAGTTCCAAAATTATAATTGGGTTCAATAATGCTGTAATCATTCAGTTTGCATTCCGTCCGCACTTTTGTGTAAGCCAATACTCCTCTTGCAGGTGTGCTTCCTCTCCTGACAAAATCTATAAAAAGAATGCAGCCTGTCAAATCGGGAATTTCACTGCCCATATAGGGCTGAATACCTGTAAGAGCCGTACCGCTGAATTTATCGGGACGCGAATCCATGTGATAATAACAGGTCAAAGGTAATATGCGTTTGGTTGCTAAACTGATTGCTTCATTGTAATAAGCTATGGTTTCTTCAACCAAAGAAGGATTTGATAAACAGGGGTTTATAATAGGTGTCGGCAAATCACCTTCCCATCCTCTCCAACCGAGATTGATTAAACCATCCTCATTAAGACTACGATTTTGAGTAGAAGCTGAAATAATTTCTGTTACCGGAATAGGTTTATAATAAATAAAAGAAAAAACCGATTCTACCAAATCCTGACCGACATTTCCGACATATTTAATATATTGATTATTATACCTTTGAAATGCAATGCCCGGAATATTGCGGGTACCTTTTGCGATTACGGTAAGCGTTCTTTGAACAGCTTCGGGAAGCTCATTAAAACGTGTAACAGCCGGAAGATTGTTTATCAGTATATCAGTGTTTACATCAATTTCAATAATTTTTCCTGCAATTTCCATTATATTTTGGCTTAAATTAAAAGGGTCATAACCTGAGCCGCCATCCCCGGTTGTAAGTACTAACCTTCCCGTTTCAGGTGAAAAGTTTAAGTTGTTGACACCATTATGGTTCAAAAAGGGTCTTCTTAAATTCAGCAGTGTACGCCTTCTTTGAGATTGACCGCTTGGTTGTAAAATCCACTCTTCAACCGTATCAATATGGTCATATTGCGTATTTCTGTTTACCCATCTTAAGCTCAATGTTTCCGGCTCGCAGGGATTTGGATGAAATGAGCCTGAAAGAGCACCCTGCCCTTGTGTTCCTGCTTTCGAATAATGAAGATAAAAAAGCCCGTTGTAATAAAAGTTTGGGTGAAAGGCTAAGCCTAAAAGTCCGCGCTCATCATATCCGCCATTGGCCCCCAGCTCAATAATTCTCTGGCGAATATCCAAAAAAAGCCTTGCTATTCTGTTTCTTATGTAGAAAATCTCACCTACCTGCGTAGCAACAAATATGCTCTCCATTGTGTCACCGGGAAGTACAGCAGTCTTTATAACGGTTGGTAAATTTATATTGCTGATAATTGGTCGCAAACTAACATTAACCTTTTTCAATTATTTTCACTCCTTTATATTTTTTGGAGGGGGTATCTGTCTCGTTTAAATATATGTTTGCATGCTTTTTATTATGCAGGCATATCCCTGATGTAATTAAAAATGTTAATTACCAATGTTTTTCAGGAATTATAATAAATCTTACGTAAGATTCTCCTTCCATAACAGGAGTTAAAACAACATTAAAAGAGGTTGTTGTATTGGGGAAAATCTCAATATTCATTACAATAACGCTGTAATATCCGGGAGCATCCACTCTCATATGGTATTCGTCAGTGTTTGCTTCACCCAATTCATGAATTACAGGAAGTTCTATGATAGGAATTTTTCCATTTTCATCTGTATAATGGCTTACTATTTCATTTTCTATAGCTGATTCCCTGTATATACCTCTTAATTCATAAAGAGATACGCTGACACGAGCACCTTCTATCGGATTGCCTTCTTCCGAGAATACCCTCACCTCTAAAAAACCTGTATTTCCACTTGATTCAAGTTTATTGACTTTTCTATTTATATATGTCCTCCCATTAAGCATTTATAACATCCTTTCATTATTTTTCAATCATTAGTATAATATATTCAATAAGAAATCTTTGTAAACAGAATACATTATTTATTTTCTATTCATTCCTTGTTTACATAATTAAATTTATGTNNAAAGGATATTGTGCGGGAGGTATCAAATGAAGAAATTTATAATCGAGGATGATTTTTGGGAATTGTTCCCTGATGCAAAATTTGGAGTTGTTATATGTCATAATATAGACAACAAAATAAAAGAAGTGGATAAATATTTGGATATGCTTAGAGATTCCGAGGATGAAGCATTAAAATACCTGGACAATCCTGAGTTTATACAAAACGATGTTATAAAGGTATGGAGGGAGGCATTTCAAAAATTCAAAACAAAGAAAGGTGCAAGATGCTCTATTGAGGCCTTGTTGAAGAGAGTAAAAAACGGGAATCATATAGGTACTATAAATCCATTAGTTGATATTTACAATTCTATTTCATTGAGATATGCATTGCCCTGCGGCGGTGAGGATATTGATGCATTTGCGGGAGATAACAGATTGACAAAGGCAGTCGGAGACGAAAGTTTTATTACATACGGCTCGGATAAAAGCGAGCCGCCCTACGAAGGTGAAATAGTTTATAAAGATGACCAAGGGGCAATTTGCAGGTGCTGGAATTGGAGAGAATCAGTAAGAACCATGCTTACAGAAAGTACAAAAAATGCTTTTTTGGTTATTGAATCGGTTGATGAAAAAAGAACGGAAGAATTAAAAAATGCCATAAATGATTTAGCAAAACTGGTACAGGATAATTTAGGCGGTACAATTAAAACATCAATTCTTGATATTAACAATAAGTTGATTGATTTAGAATAATTCTACCAATATGCAGATCAATGATATAATTGAAAATAACCTTATTATTTTTTTACCTATATAAAAAAACAAATAATAAAAAAAATATGTTGACATTATAAATAAACCAACTTATAATTTATAAAAATAATAAACTATGTATAATTTAATGATTGGAAGAGTAGATTAAATAAAGCTTCAGCGAGCCGGAGCAGAGTGTGAGTCCGGTAGTATAGTTTAATTGAAAAGAGTCCATGAAAAGATTCTCAGAAGTAGCAGTATGAGAATACGGTTAAAATCCGTTATTATGAAAGAGAGAAGCAGCTGCTTCATAAAAGAGTGGTACCGCGGTGTAAACACTGCCTCTTTATGGGCAGTTTTTTTTTGCCCTTTAGAAACCAAGATTCTTCATATGGGGATGAAAGGCATGCATAAATATTGATAATAATTCCGGAGCTTTACACATATAGGTTTATAGATAGTAATTATTTTCAGATATATATTTCAAATTTAGTGTAGTAATCGTGGACAAAGCCGCAAGTTTATTTAAAGAAG
>DMWH01000282.1 GCA_003483345.1 Clostridiales bacterium
TCAATTATGTATCACTCCTGTTTAACTGGTTTTTGCAAGGCACAAATGTATTGACTTTATATTCAATCGGATTTTTATATTGCTCGGATATGCTTTTAAGATATTTTTCGTTCTCTTTAAAGGCACTAGCATCTAACATTGGATATGAAACACTTCTTATCTGATTATATCCCTTATTATATTGAATAGTATATTGTATGGATAAAAGCAAGTTGTCAATATCGTTTTTGGATAATGTACGTCCTACTACTGCATTTATTAGTTCATTATCCTCTGGTAATTGAAGTAAGTGATACGGTAACTTCATATCGGTATGAAACCCGTCAACTATATCTTTTAAATCAAATATTTTTTGTGGTTGAGTTCCATTGGTATATACAATAATTTTACCATGGAATACTTTCTGTATTGCTTTAACATCAGATATAATATCCTGTGTATTGTTTAACAAAAATTCTCCACCACTTAATGCTATATACGAATAAAGAGCACCCCAATGTTGCAGAAACTTTGTAATATCATCAATATTAAAATACTTCAAATGTTGTTTTAATATTAGTTCGTCATAGTTAAGGCAGTTGTAACAATGGAAATTACAACTGCACAGACTATGAATTAAAAGAGTTGGACTATTATTGATTTCGGACATTGAGGGAACAAATTTGTCAAGATATTTAATCATATAATACGTTTTATTCTATATCCGTATGATTATCTGTATGATTAACATCTGTGTTTGTGTTGATTGCATCCGTGGTTGTAAATCTTCTTCGATTTGCCCAATCAAACCGTCTTGCTTTGCTCCAAAAATTATATTCGCCGTTGTACAAACCTTGCTTATTAACATTGATATGTTTCCTTGAAATCATTTTTACATATCCAATAACACGAGAAAATACAGCTAAATCATCACTTCCGCAAACAGGACATTTTTCAATATTTTTCGCATCACTAGCAACCAGTTTGTGGGAACAATTCATGCAGGTTGTCATGGTGGGAGTGAGTGTAATATAGTTGATAGGTTTATTAAACAATTCATCAATATATTTTGCCAATACTTCGGGAGCTATTTTTGATTCAACAAAATGATGGAGAATTGAACCGCTTGTTGCATACCCTTGAAATTCAGCCGCATTTTCAATTTGTTTTGTAAAATCTTCTTCGGAAAACGGCAACATACAACCCGATGTTAAATAAATATCCTTTCCAGAACCTTGTACAAAACACTTTCTGCCATGTGCGTTTGCCCACTTAACATCACTTCGAGCCAATTTAATACCAGCATTTTCAGCAGGTGCATATTCAAGTCCGCAGGCTACATTATCTCTTGTAATAAATTCATCTACAATATTTGAGATGTATTGCATAATTTTATGTGCTAACTTTTTGCCCTGTTCATCATACATACCATCGTTATACCCAATGTTAATCAGTCCTTCGTGCATGCCTGTAACCGCAAAAACATTGAAGAAGTTTTTAAGGTTGTCGTTGTAAGAGAAAAATGTGGGATATAATTCTTTGTGTTCTTCGATAAATTTTCGTTTTGCCATATGTCCACGCTGCATAATCTCAAAATATTCACGGATTTTGTCCAGTAATAATTGTTCATCATGCCCATATTCCATCAGTAAACGATTCATGTTTAAATTAAGTACCTGTATTGCACCCGTATTTCCAGTAGATGAACCGAAAATACCACCACCAACTTTTGCAAGAATATCAAGAGAAATTTGTAACCTGCAACACAAGCTTCGAGAAACTGACGGGTCTTTTGATGTAATGCGAGGATTCAAAGATTTGTAGTACGGGTCTTCAAAGGGTTTCGTTTTGAAGTTTTCAAAATAACAACCACCCCATTGATACATACGGTCAAGTAACTTCAAGAACATAGAATTTTGATAGTTAAATTCATCATCAATTTGTACTGTAATAAGTGGAAATGTAAAGGGAAGTCCGGTTCCTGTTCCCCTTGCCATCATGTCAATAAAAGCGTCATTGATTCGGTCGAAATAAATTGAAGGTATATCGGAATATGTGTAAGTACGTTCTTCTCCACCAATGACAACCTGTTCGTTTTTAATTTCTTCTGATGGCTTCCCAAATTCTAATGTACAGTTTGAAAATGCGCTTTCACTACCAGAACGTAAGGGAAGATTTAATTCATAAATTAACGAATACAATAATTTTCTTAATCTCTTATCATCATATATTACGCCCCTACATTCTTCATCGTATAAATATGATGCAGCCACAGTAGTCATTTGAGCTAACATAACCGCGCCAGAAACCTGTTGTGCCATGAGTACTACAATATTGCTCATGTGACGGAACAGGGTTTCCAAACTTGACGCAGGTGTGGATTCGAGCATATTCTTTGCCAACGAAGGAATACCTAGCTTAGCAACATCTTTACATGAAACAGAAAGACAATATGAAGAAAGCTGTTTATCATGAATATAAATTACACCTTGTTTATAAGCGTCCACCAACTCTTTGTCAAATACTTGTGTCATTAAATATGATTCTTCTGCCATGTTACTGATATTTTTGCGCATGAGTGCTAATGAATAAACAAAATTGCTATTTTCGCGCTTTAAGTAATCAGTACGCATATCATCATCATCAGCGATAAACTTAGAAATTAGTTCGTTTGTGTTTTTAAACATTGCCATATATAAGAGTCACCATTCCTTAATTATTCATGATTTGCAGCCATTCTTTGGCTTGAGTTAATGTCATATATTCCCCATCAACTTTTAG
>DMWH01000089.1:0-1021 GCA_003483345.1 Clostridiales bacterium
TGCGATGTTCCTCACAAATCTGGTTATTCCAATTCTCATTTTCAAATATTAAAGCCATTTTAATTGAATATAATCTATCACTGTTGCTGTCCCAAAACTTAGCTCTCTTTTGATTATATGGTTTATTGCTATATTCGGAATTCATGCTTACAGACATAAGGGCAAGATTTCCAAATGATTCTTTGATTTCAGGGTCAGTCACTTTATTGCTTTCATTCTCTTCAGGATGCTGTGGTGAAATATGTTCTATAGAATTTCGAGACGTTATTCGAAATTTATTCAATAATGGCTTGAGCTCAATTTCTTTGTTGTTCCATTTTAGGTTGAGTTTATCCTGCGATTTTATATAATACCAAAGAACAAATTCCGCTTTATAAAACCAATAATGACGAAAAGCTGTACCATTTGCCTCATCAAGATAGGAAAGACAGTCTTCAACTTCCTTATCGTCAAGGAGCATTTCCCCCTGAGTCATAAATATCCATGTCCGCTCCTTTGGTAAAACTTCACTTTTCACATGTCCATGGCAATAGTTATCAAGTTTCCGCAGATAATTTTCATAGAGTTTTCCATCTTTATCTCTATTTCCATCGTCGCATTCCAGCATCTTATTTAGTAAGGGAGTTAACCAGTAATGAGTTGCAGCCCCTTGTGAATGATATAGGATACTCTGCAATAAAGTAAAGCCGTCAGTATTTTCCTTATCGGTTCTGGTGATCTGCCCATCTTTAATTCTGGCATTTTCTATAAAGTGGATATCCTCTTTATAAGATCTTCTTTTTTTGATAATATATTTATCAAAATACCATCTAACCTTCCACAATAATCTAAAGAACTCCATTATCTTTTCGGCTGCCATTTCATCATCAATATCCCCAAAAAAATGTTTTTCAAATAATAGTAATAATTTTTTCTCATTTATCTCGATATCGGTTTTTTCTTTTACATAAATCCGCAGTGTATGCAAAAGCAGCATGGGAAATGAGATTATGCTCTTAACATCGTCATTAATACTTTCTTC
>DMWH01000089.1:1079-2749 GCA_003483345.1 Clostridiales bacterium
TTCAAATTATCTTTTAATGCTTCCCTTAGCTTGTTTTCATTCAATTTATCTTTTAACACTTTTTTTAAGTTGTTTTCTATATAATGATCCATATCAGAACAAGCATTCCAAAACAGGCTTAATTCGTTACTTTTTTCATCAATTTTTTGTAGAAACCTGGCCTTTAGAATATCGTGATGCTGCAGCTGCTGGCCACGGTTATTTATTATTTCGAATAATTTATTAAGATCAGCATTTTGGGGTACCTTGGTTAAAACAAAGAAAATGTTGTCATAGATATATTTAGCGAATCTTCCCATTTCCTCTTTGTCTAACTCTTTGCAGTGCGTGTTAATGTCATTCTCATAAAAATGCTCATTTAAAAACTCTTTAATGGTTTTCTCTGCAATATAGATTGAATTTAAACGGTTTTCTTGTTGATCATCTTTACCCTTACTTT
This sequence comes from Clostridiales bacterium, assembly GCA_003483345.1. GTDB lineage: Bacteria > Bacillota > Clostridia > Tissierellales > Sedimentibacteraceae > Sedimentibacter. The sequence goes on from DMWH01000089.1 coordinate 1,519, forward strand.
GTGTTTTCTCTGTAAAATAGTGTGTAACATATTCTCTAATAGCAAATTGCAGGCGAAGACTATCGCCGTGTTTGACAAACGCCCGTAGATCATTCTCCCGTAAACCATTCTCTAATACAATACTAAGCTCAATACTAAGCAACCACAGAGTGGTAAAGCGCTGCTGCCCGTCAACGATATCCCAGACCTTTGAGTCTTCAGAATATTGAACAATAACATTCCCTAAATAAAAGGTTTTTTCTTTATTTTTATAAGTAGTCCACAGATCCTCTAGTAAGATCTTTATTTGTTCAGATTCCCAGACATACAGGCGTTGATATATTGGTATATTAAAAACGTATGGTTTTTCGTTTTCTTTTACTATCTGCTCGATAGATATGAGTGCAGAATCATACCTACACGAATGTTCTCTATTATTTGTAGTTTCCGGCTTCTTTTTCCCGATCCATTCCTCGATCCATTCTTTCTTATTACCTGTATCTGCAACTTCTTTGCCATAGTATTCGGCAACTTTTTTAATATATCGGTTACGAACGCTATTCGGATTCTCATTCAGAATTTGGGGCAAATGTTTACGATATTTTTCTCCAACACCCTCTTGATATTTTATAAAGTTGATAACTTCTTCCGGGAGGTAGGCCATATCCATGAAATCCAATATATTATCTATGTCATGGAAAAATATCAACTGTCTCTGTTTACGTATAGACTGCAATTCAACTCTGATACTGCCAATAAGGTAGTCCAACCACAAAGCAAACTCGAACAATCTATCATTAGAAAATTTATCATAATAAAACACTATACATAATAGATATAGTTCCCTTAAATATATAGAAATGTCTTCGTTGTATACTTTACCGTAAAAATCCCGGAAATTTTGCATATCAGGCAATGGTTCACGTTTGCAGGGGTCTGTTAATTCCTTAACTATTTCTGCATATTTTTGAACATAACTGAAGAAATCCAAACCAGGCAAGAAAGGTTGCCTGAGAGAAAATGTTGCTGCATTATGGTTTGAACATTTATTAAGAGCCAACTTAGTATATTGATAATCATCAGCTTTTTTGAGTTTTTTTTCGAATTCATATATAAGGTAATCATTATTTTCGAATTTAATATTTTTTTGGCCTTTCCAATTACGGCTTCGCCACAATATTTTTTCAAGCAGATCATTTATAAACTTAAATCTTAAAAAGGGCTCTAAATTCTCAATTTCTTCCCATTGCCT
>DMWH01000216.1 GCA_003483345.1 Clostridiales bacterium
TCTTACCCCCACTACAACGATGACCAGAGAGTAATTCAAGAAAAAGATATTATTGTGCTTGACTGGGGATGTAAATACAATAATATGTGTGCCGATATGTCAAGAACCGTATTCGTTGGAGGAATTACCGAAGAAGAGCGAAAGGTTTATGAAATAGTAAAGGCAAGCCAGGAAGCAGGGGAAAAGGCAGCTGTAAAAGGTGCATACATACCGGATGTGGATAAGGCTGCAAGAGATATAATCGAAAAAGCAGGTTATGGAAAGTACTTTTTTACAAGATTAGGACATGGAATAGGATATTCCGTACATGAAGCTCCGGACATTAAAGCAAGCAATAAAAGGAATTTAGAAAAAGGCATGGTGTTCAGCATCGAGCCGGGTATTTATATGGCCGGAAATTTCGGAATACGTATAGAAAATATTGTAGCAGTAACCGACGATGGAAATGAAATATTAAATAAATCCACAAAAGAAATAATGATAATATAAATTATTGTACTTAAATACTGTCTGTCATTTTGCATTATTTACAAGAGGAGAGCAAATGGATTACAAAGAGCTTGCTTTAGAATTGCACAAAAATAATATTGTTGTGGATTCTCATTTAGACCTTGCAGGGGAAATTTACAACAGAAACAGGGCCGGGGAAAAGGAAATAATTAAAAATTACTATCTTGAAAGTTTTAAAAAAGGCGGCTTTAATTTAATTATATCATCTTTATATATTGATGACTTATTTTTGCCTGAAATGGCTTTAAGGATTGCATTGGGACAGATAAGAGCATTAATTGAGGATGTGGAATCTTGCCATGGCGAAGTAATGCTGGTTAAAAGCAGGGAAGACTTAAACAAGGCAGTAAATGAAGACAAAATCGGTATAATTATCTCCTTCGAAGGATTGGAGCCGATAGGAAGCGATATCGGTCTTTTAAGGATATTTTATGAGCTTGGAGTAAGGGCTGCAGGATTGGTGTGGAGCAGGAGAAATTATGTTGCCGACGGCTGCAGTTTTTTCCCGGTTGAAGAAGGTCAAAGAGGAGGGCTTACAAAGTTTGGGGTCAAGGTTGTCAATAAAATGGAAGAGATGAATATGCTTATTGATGTCAGCCACCTAAACGACGAAGGTTTCCTGGATGTACTCAAATACACCAAAAAGCCTTTTATAGCTTCTCATTCGAACTCAAGAACAATTCACAAAAGTATGAGGAATTTGTCGGACGAACATATCAGGGCTATAGCAGATAGAAAAGGTGTTATAGGAATAAATGCAATCAAAAGTATTGCAGGAGTAAAAGATGGTGAAGACCCTATTCGTAAATTGGCAGACCACATTGAATATATAGTAAATTTAGCGGGGGCGCACCATGTAGGTTACGGTTTTGACCTTTGCAACGGATATTACAAGAGTGAATTGAAATATAAATTTGCAACAAACAACAGTGACAGTCTAAGCTCTCATGATGAGGCAGTCTTGCTTACGGAAGAGCTATTAAGAAGAGGAATTTCCAAGGAAGATTGCATACAAATAATCGGCGGTAATTTTTTAAGAATTTTCAATAATATATTAGCGTAGGCGGTAAATGTAAATGACAGGATTAGATAAGTGGCAATATTTTATTAAAGAGTGGGTTTTTCCCGTTGTTATTGCCTTAATTATAGTTTTATTTCTTAATAAATTTGTATTTATATTGGTAACAGTTCCTACCGGCTCTATGGAAGATACCATATTACCCGGTGACAGATTGTATATAAATGAACTGTTTGATATAAATGATGCAAAAAGAGGAGATATATTAGTATTCAAGTCTGATGAATTAGAGGATAAAAGACTTGTGAAAAGGCTTATAGGATTGCCGGGAGAAACCGTTGAAATAAAAAGAGACGGAAGTATTTATGTTGACGGAGAAAAAATCGAAGAGCCATATGCAATAAACTTCCGGGGAGAAGATAAAGTATTTATCGTACCGGAAAAATCTTATTTTTTCTTAGGCGATAACAGACCAATATCTTATGATGCAAGATATTGGAATGAGCCTTATATAAGTGAAGATAAAGTAATCGGCAAGGTTGAATTCAGGTTTTTCCCGCTAAACAGAATCGGAGAAGTGAAATAGATGCCCTAACCCTATTTGTTAGAGGTATGGGGACACACCTCTTTTTTAAGGGATAGTCTTTGAAGATAAGAGGAATGTCCCCGAATAGATAAGTTGGTGAATGAGACTGCGTAATCGAATACCTAGAAAATCAAACTATATGGAGGTTTACATGAGAGTTTTGGAAGGTTTAAAACCGGAAAAAGTATTTTATTATTTTGAGGAAATATCAAAAATACCCCGTTGTTCAGGAAAAGAAAAGCAAGTTTCAGATTATCTGTATAATTTTGCAAAATCAAGAAATTTAGAAGTGATACAAGATGAGCACCTGAATGTAATCATTAAAAAGCCTGCTTCAAGAGGATATGAAAATGCACCTGTAGTAATGCTTCAAGCCCACATGGACATGGTGTGTGAGAAAAATGAAGGTGTCGAGCATGATTTTGACAAAGACCCGATTAAATTAAGAATAGAAGATGGATATATTTATGCTGCTGACACAACCCTTGGAGCCGATAACGGAATAGGAGTGGCTTTTGCATTGTCTGTGCTTGATTCCGAGCTGGAGCATCCTTCCCTTGAAGTATTAATAACAACAGATGAAGAAAAGGGAATGACAGGAGCTGATAAACTCGACGGGAGCTTGTTTAAAAGCAAGTATTTATTGAATTTAGACAGCGAAGAAGAAGGAGTGTTTACTGCCGGATGTGCAGGAGGAAGTGAAATTGATTTTAAAATACCTGTTAAATATCAAAACACAAAGGGCAGGGCATATAAAATAAGTGTTAAAGGATTGTCCGGAGGTCACTCGGGAGTAGATATTCATAAAGAAAAAGGGAATGCAAATAAAATTCTTGGAAGAATTCTTTATGATTTAATAGATGATGTTGAATTAGCAAGCATTGAGGGTGGCGCAAAAACAAATGCAATACCGAGAGAAGCAAATGCAATAGTAACGATAAATTCAGACAAGGTACCTGAAAAAATAGCTAAATGGAACAAAATACTCAAAGATGAGTATGCATTTACCGATCCGTCAATAAGGGTAGCATTAACGGATTTAAATGAAGAAGTATTTCCTTTGGAGAAAGAAATATTTAAAAAAACAGTTGCTTTAATAAATTTAATTCCCGTTGGTGTACTATCAAGAAGCACAGCTATTGATTTGGTTATAAGTTCCAATAACTTGGGTGTCATAAGAACTGATGAAAAATATATAACACTTTTTAATCACCCTCGAAGCAGTGTGGAATCATTGCTTACCGAAGACTTTATTCCTGCCATGAAACAGTTAGCATCTATATTGGATGTAGAGTATGTATTGGGAAGTTATTATCCGGGCTGGGAATATGCAAAGGAATCTAATATTAGAGATATTTGCATTGAGGCTTATAAGGATATGTTTAATAAGGAGCCCCTTGTAGGCGCAATACATGCAGGTCTGGAATGCGGACTTCTGATGGATAAAATTCCGGGACTTGATGCAATATCAATGGGACCTGATGCATATGATGCGCATTCTCCTAACGAGCATGTAAGCATAAGCTCTGTAGAAAATATATATAATTTATTATGTGAAATATTAAAGAGAATAAAATAGTTATAA
>DMWH01000055.1:0-4716 GCA_003483345.1 Clostridiales bacterium
GTTATAGGTGTGCCCATAGGCTTGATGTGTGCTATATTTTTATCTGAATTTTGTCCGGATAATATTTATAAAATTGTGAAGCCGGCAGTTAATTTGTTGGCGGGCATACCTTCAATAATTTATGGTTTCTTTGGAATGGAAGTAATCGTACCATTTGTAAGGGAAAATATGGGTGGAAACGGATACAGCATACTTTCAGCTTCAATAATTTTGGGAATTATGATACTACCTACAATTATTTCTATAAGTGAATCTTCTATAAGGGCTGTTCCGGAAAGTTATGCTGAAGGCTCCTATGGTATTGGAGCAACAAAGGAAGAAACAGTTTTCAAGGTAATGGTTCCGGCTGCTAAATCAGGAATCTTAACTTCAATTATCTTAGGTATAGGAAGAGCAATAGGTGAAACCATGGCTGTAGTTATGGTGGCAGGTAATGCCGTTATGCCTCTTGATAAAATTGAGCTTCTAAAACCAATCAGAACATTAACTACCAATATTGTTACAGAAATGAGCTATGCTTCTGGACTTCATGAATCAGCTCTAATTTCCACAGGTGTGGTACTGTTTGTTTTTATAATAATTTTGAATGCATCTTTAAGCTCAATAAACTCAAAAGCTCAAAGAAATTAATCCGAGGTGCAATGTGGATAGAACTTTAGATAATTTAAAACAAAGAAAAGTAAAAGCTTTTCTGTTTAAGAGTTTTGTATGGTTTTGCGGAATATTGACAGTGGGAATATTAATATATATACTATTATTTATACTATTGAAAGGTGTTCCGAAAATTAACTTAAAGTTTTTGTTCGGAGAATACAATTCAGAAACACTTTCTGTATTTTCATCTATGGTTACGACTGTGCAAATGATTGTATTGTCACTTTTAATATCAGTACCAATCGGTGTATTTTGTGCAATTTACCTTGCAGAATATGCCAAGAGAGGCAATAAAGCAGTCAAGGTGATAAGGCTTGCCATAGACACCTTGGCGGGAATACCTTCAATTGTATACGGTTTGTTTGGTATGATATTTTTTGTGCAGATTCTTGGATTCAGAGCATCAGTTTTGTCAGGAGTATGTACAATATCAATTATGATTTTGCCTGTAATTATCAGCTCATCGGAAGAAGCCATAAAATCTGTTCCTGACACTTATCGTGAAGGAAGTTTAGGATTAGGTGCAACGAGGCTTCGAACAGTGTTTCGCATAGTCCTTCCAACAGCAATGCCCGGTATACTTGCAGGAATTATCCTTGCAATCGGACGTATTGTGGGAGAAACTGCAGCACTGATATTCACAAGCGGAACTAATGTTTTAAAAAACCCGTCATTTAATTTGATGGCATCACAAAGAACCCTGGCAATCCATATGTACATGCTTGCCAGTGAGGGGCTACCTCATTCAAGAGATATGGCATTTGCTACAGGGTCAATTTTAATCTTGGTAGTGTTTGTAGTGAACTATGCTACAACTAAGTTTGCAGGCAGAATAGGGAGGAGCCAATGACCGACAAAATAAAAATAGAAAATGTTGATTTGTTTTACGGGGATTTTCAAGCTCTTAAAAATGTAAATATGAATATAAAGAAAAATGAAATAACTGCTTTTATAGGACCATCAGGATGCGGAAAATCCACATTGCTTAAATCATTGAACAGGATGAATGATTTAATCGAAGGTGTTAAAATTACAGGTAGAATACTTTTGGATGATGTGGATATATACAAGGATATGGATGCGACTGTTCTAAGAAGAAGGGTCGGCATGGTTTTTCAAAAGCCCAATCCGTTTCCCATGAGTATTTACGAGAATGTGGCATACGGTCCAAAGACACATGGTGTTAAAGGTAAAGCGCAATTAGATGAAATTGTGGAAAAAAGTCTAAGATCGGCAGCAATGTGGGATGAAGTTAAGGATAGACTAAAAAAAAGCGCCTTGGGATTATCAGGAGGCCAGCAGCAGAGACTTTGCATTGCAAGAGCATTTTCTGTTAATCCGGAGGTTATATTGCTGGACGAACCGACTTCAGCCCTTGATCCTATATCTACCATGAAAATTGAAGATTTGCTGGTTGAAATAAAAAAAGATTATACCATTATTATTGTTACTCATAACATGCAGCAGGCAACAAGGATATCTGACAAAACTGCATTCTTTCTTCATGGTGAAATTATTGAGTTTGATGAAACAGAAAGGTTGTTTTCCATGCCTAAAAATATAAAAACCGAAGATTATATTACCGGAAGATTCGGATAAAAGGAGGATATTATGAGAAATAGATTTGACCGGGAGCTTGATACATTAAATCTTGAACTTATAAAGATGGGAAGCATGATTGAAAGTGCAATTGAGTACAGTTCTAAGGCACTCATAAACCAGGACCTGTCATTTGTTAAGAAGGTTAATGAATTGGAAATTGAAATTGATGATATGGAAAGAAGTATCGAAAGTCATTGTCTAAAGCTGTTATTGCAGCAGCAGCCTGTAGCAAAAGACCTTAGAATTATTAGTACAGCCCTTAAAATGATTACCGATATGGAAAGAATCGGAGATAATGCGGAAGATATAGCAGAGATTACAAAAAATTTAGTTAATCAGAAGTTTATAAAGGACATTGTTCATATTCCCCAAATGGCAGAAGCCACTATGAGTATGGTAAAAAGAAGTATTGATGCATTTGTTAACAAGGATAGAAATTTGGCAGAAGAAGTATGCAAATCAGATGATATTGTTGATAATTTATTCAATATTATCAAAGATGAATTAATTGAAAAAATTCAGGAAAACAAAAGTAACGGCGAGCAGGCTATTGATTTGCTGATGATTGCAAAATACTTTGAAAGAATAGGCGACCATGCGGAAAATATAGCTGAATGGGTTATATTTTCAATAACGGGAGAACATTAAAATGAGACTTATATATTGTGTTGAAGATGAAGCGGGCATAAGAGAATTAATTACACTTGCTCTTAGTACTGCAGATTTTAAAGTAAAGGGATTTGAAGATGCCACATCATTTTATACTGAAATGAATAATAAACTTCCGGATTTAATATTGCTTGATTTGATGCTTCCTAAAATTGATGGAATGACAATTTTAAAGGAATTAAAGGACAATCCCGAATACAAGAGAATACCTGTCATAATTCTTACTGCTAAGTCCTTGGAGTTAGATAAGGTAAAGGGATTAGAATCTGGAGCAGATGATTTTATAACCAAGCCTTTTGGAGTACTGGAACTTATGGCCAGGGTTAAAGCTGTCCTAAGACGTTCTGAGAAGAAGATTGAAGAGCCAATCCAATACAAGAATTTAGTGTTGGATTATAACAAGAGAACTTTGCACTACATGGATAAGCCGGTAACACTGACATATAAAGAATTTGAATTGCTTCATTACTTGATGTTAAACAAAGGAATAGTTTTGTCAAGAGATCAAATTCTACAGGAAATATGGGGTTATGATTATGAAGGTGAAACGAGAACAGTTGATATGCACATTAAAACCATAAGGCAGAAACTTGAGGCAGTAGGTTGCTTAAACTATATAGCAACAGTGAGAAGTGCCGGCTATAAATTAGAGGAGCAAGTAAACTTATGAGAAGAAGGATTTTTCTTACAATATTGTTGATATCCCTTATTACTTCATCTATAGCAAGCATACTTACAATATATGTATATTATAATTTTTATGTTAAAGATGCAAAGCAACAACTGAAAACAATAGTTATACTTACAGCAGAGCCCCATAAGTGGGACAACGCATCTTCTATCAACTCATCTGTAAACAGTATATTAAAATCCGTTGATTACAGCATACGTTTTACAATTATTAAAGAAGACGGAAGTGTTATTTATGACAACTGGCAAGATAAAATCAAAGAAAACCATAAAGACAGACCAGAAGTTGTAGAAGCATTTGAAAGAGGTTTTGGGGAAGATATAAGGTATTCAACAACTGTTTCATCTGATATGTACTACTATGCTGTTAATTTAAATAATGATGAGGTACTTCGGTTATCCAGAGAAATTAGTAGCATAAACCGAATATTTGTAGAGTTAATACCAATGCTTTTTGTCTTGTTTATTTTTGTTTTAATAGTTGTTTATTTTGCTGCATCAATAACAACAAAGAAAATTTTAAAACCTATCAATGAAATGACAAAATCCTTAGATGATATGTTAGAACAAGAATCCATGGTCAATATGAAGATTTACGAAGAATTTGAGCCTCTTTCAAATACCATAAAGGACCAGAAAAATAAAATAAATGAATATATAAATGAACTTAAGTATGAAAGGGACAACATATCTTTTATAACGAGTAATATGAAGGAAGGATTTATATTACTTAATTATAATAAAGATATTCTTTCAATAAACAAAAGTGGTAAGATAATGATAGGAAATGAAAGCTTTGAGCTAAAAGGCAGCAGAAATATTTTAGAGTTAACCAGGAGTCCTGAAATTATTGAAAAAATAAATACTTCTATAAAAGAAAATAGACACCTTATACATGATGTTGAAATATCAGATAAGTTTTACAGATATTATTTTAGCCCTGTAGTTGAACAAAGTAAAACCATAAAAGGACTTTTGATTTTGATTGAAGATATTACAATACAAAAGAAATCTGAAATTATGAGAAGTGAATTTACAGCCAATGTTTCTCATGAATTAAAAACACCTCTGACCACAATGATAGGTTTTGCAGAGATGATA
>DMWH01000055.1:4734-5041 GCA_003483345.1 Clostridiales bacterium
CATACCGAAAATGTTGAAGAGGAGTTAATTAACATTAAAGATGTAAGTGAGGACGTAGTTTATTTGCTTAAATCAAAAGCAGAAAATTATAGTGTTAAACTAATACTAAACGCGGATGACATCGTGATGAAGGCAAACAATAATTATATTAATGAGCTTTTATATAATCTAATAGACAATGGAATTAAATATAATAAAGATGGTGGAAGTGTGAATATTAAAATTTGGGAAGAGGACGGATTTGCAAATATAGTTGTAAGTGATACAGGAGTAGGCATACCTTTTGAACATATAGATAGAATATTTG
>DMWH01000286.1:0-1835 GCA_003483345.1 Clostridiales bacterium
TTAAAAATTGCAGTCTTGCTGCAAATGACTCTACCCGGTATTCCCTGCATTTATTACGGCGACGAAGCAGGAATGGAAGGATGGGATGACCCTTTCAATAGAAGATGCTATCCTTGGGGGAAAGAAAATAAAGAGATACTTGACTTTTATTTATTTATTACAAAATTACGAAGAACAAATAAAATTTTTGCTGAAGGTAAATACAGATGTTTAATTCATGATAAGGAAGTTTTTGTGTTCGAAAGATTTAATGAAAATGAAAGGATTATTATAGCAGTAAATTTATCACAAAAAGAAATTACTTTAAAATTCAAAGAAGATATGATTGAATACACAAATAATATAAAAAATAATATTTTCAATATAGAAAAGGAAAATTACTTGATTTTACTATCATAATATTTTATGGACGGTTCTTTTTTTTATTAATATATAGCTCTGTAAACTTTGAATGCTCAAAATTTCAAGTTTTGTGTGTTTTTTTTGATAGAAATGCTATTTTACTGATATTTTTCAGGTCGAATATATTCTAAATTTAGATTAATACGTCGATAATTGAGGTAAACTCATTATAAATTAACACATTAATTGAAATTTTGAACATCTCTTTCAGTTTTTAAAGCTTTTATTTTTTCTGCTAATTCATCTGTAATCATTGAGTTTTTTAGTCTCCATCTCCAGTTGTTGCCCAATGTTGACGGTATGTTAACTCTTGCCTCCGAGCCTAAGCAAAGAAAATCCTGCAAAGGTACTATACAAAGGGATGCCTTGCTTTTATAAATTGCTTTTATCAACTCGTATACTAAATTGTTATCATCTTTTTCATTAACCATATTAATATTTAATTTTTGTAAAACATATTGTTTTTCTTTAAGCGTAAGTTTGTTAAACCATCCCTTTAATGTATCATTATCATGAGTACCAGTGTATGCAACATCATTTTCCTCATAGTTATAAGGCAAATAAGGGTTATCATTATTCCCGTCAAATGCAAATTGCAAAACTTTCATTCCCGCATATCCTGAATCATTTTTTAATTTAATAACACTGTCGGTAATAATTCCCAAATCTTCTGCAATAATATTTAAATTGCCCAAACTTTTCTTTAATGTTTGGAACATTTGTTTTCCATAAGCAGGCATCCAGCTACCGTTTACGGCATTTTCAGAGCCGTAGGGAACTGCCCAAAATTCATCAAATCCTCTGAAATGGTCAATCCTTACAACATCGAACAATTTAAATGAAAATGCAATTCTGTCTATCCACCACATGTATCCTGTTTCTTTTAAGTACTCCCAATTATAAACAGGATTTCCCCAAAGCTGCCCATCGTCTGAAAAATCATCCGGAGGAACACCTGCAACGCATATAGGCAGATTATCTTCATTTAACATTAACAGCTTCTTTTCTGTCCATGCTTCAACACTGTCCTCTGCAACATAAATAGGAATATCACCGATTATTGATATTCCCGAGCTGTTTGCATAATCCTTCAACTTAAAATATTGCTCAAAAAATATATACTGTAAAAAAATCCAAAAGTTTATTTCATCATAAAAATCATTTTTATACTTTTGAAGTGTATCTATCTCTCTTTTAATAATCATTTCATCCCATTTATACCAGGGAAGTTGATTATTTTTATATTTTAAAGACATAAACAATGCATAATCCGAAACCCATGGATTATTACAGGTAAAAGATGCTAAATCACAGGACATCCCTTTATTTAAATAAGCCTTTTTTAAAATTCCATATCTAGTTTCAAATATTTTCTTATAATCGATTCGCTCATCATCGCTTCCGAAGTCAATACCTTTTAAGTCGGTTTCTTC
>DMWH01000286.1:1867-3639 GCA_003483345.1 Clostridiales bacterium
CTGCCAGTATTTTTGTCCGGCTGAGCGCAAAAAATCAATAAATTTATAAGCTTCTTTTCCAAGAGTCCCTATACCGTATTTTGATGGAAGTGAAAAAATGGGTAATAGGATACCCGTGCTTCTTTCAAACATATATACTCCTAATATGGGGACATTCCTCAAAAGAAGTGTCCCCGTATCTTTTATAAATATTTTTTTAACTCATCTGTTTTATCTGTCTTTTCCCATGGTAAATCAAGGTCTTCTCTTCCAAAGTGACCATAAGCTGCAAGCTTCTGATAAATAGGTCTTCTTAAATTAAATTTTTCAATAATTGCAGCAGGCCTTAAATCAAAATTCTCGGTTATTGCTTTTTGTATAATTTCATCATCAACCTTGTTTGTACCGAATGTTTCAACCATTATTGAAACCGGTTTTGCTACTCCGATTGCATAAGCGACTTCTACCTCACATTTGTCTGCCAATCCTGCTGCGACTACATTTTTAGCTATATATCTTGCTGCATATGCGGCTGAACGGTCAACCTTTGTGGGGTCCTTTCCTGAAAATGCTCCTCCTCCGTGTCTTGAATATCCGCCGTAGGTGTCTACTATTATCTTTCTTCCCGTTAATCCTGAGTCTCCCTGAGGGCCGCCTATAACAAATCTTCCGGTGGGATTTACGATATANNNNTTAACTTCAGGATTATGCTGGGTAGATATAACTATTGTGTCAATTCTAACAGGTTTATTATCATGATATTCAACAGTAACCTGAGTTTTTCCGTCCGGTCTTAAGTAATCCACTATATTGTTTTTCCTTACCTCTGCAAGCTTCTTTGCCAGCTTGTGTGCCAAGGATATCGGCATGGGCATCAATTCAGGTGTTTCATTGCAGGCAAAACCAAACATCATACCCTGGTCCCCTGCTCCAATCATATCATTTATATCATTATTATTCTTTTTATATTCATCTGCTTCATTAACACCCAATGCTATGTCCTGAGATTGCTCTTCAATTGATGTAAATACAGCACATGTTTTATAATCAAATCCATATAAGGCATTGTCATAACCGATATTCTTTATAGTTTCTCTTACTAAATGCGGAATATCAATATAACAGCTCGTGCTGATTTCTCCTGCTACAAGTACAAATCCTGTCTTAGTAATTGCTTCGCAGGCAACCCTTCCATTTGGATCTTGTTCCATAATTGCATCTAAGATGCCATCTGCAATCTGATCGCACATTTTATCGGGATGACCTTCTGTAACAGATTCAGATGTAAATAACCATTTTCTCATTATTTTATCCTTTCCTTTTTTGTATTTAAATTTTGCATACCTTTAATATTTTGCACGTAATGAATGCAATAAATTCGTCTCGAAAATTTGAACGGCCGTATAGGCTATCAACAATTTATCACTAAAAAACCTCTTCACAAGAAGAGGTTATATAGTTTCCTATAGCCTCATCTTCCGGAAAATCCGCGGGAATTGGCACCTTGAATAATCAGGCTGCCGGGTTTCATTGGGCCTCGTCCCTCCACCACTCTTGATAAGGATTTTTTTTAATATTATCACATCCGTTTTTTATTGTCAACGTTTAAATTTTTATCGTATTACTATTATTATTGATTATATGGAACTATATTATTATAATTACGTCTATAATAGATAAATAAAACCCTGATTTGCTATATTTTAACATGCTCTAATATCCTTAAATTAATGGCAATTATGGGTGAATTCTGATAAAATGAATACAAGATGAAACTTGTACTAAGTCTTTTT
>DMWH01000286.1:3718-3876 GCA_003483345.1 Clostridiales bacterium
TCTGCTGCAGCAATACTATTATTATCATCTTCAGCATACGGCAGCAGTCTTTATACTGTTTACGACTTATCTGAAGAAATTAGACTCTCAAAGAGTATTACATATGAAAGAATTGAAAAGTATACATCATCAGGGTGGATGAATATTAATGTTATCCG
>DMWH01000286.1:3905-4805 GCA_003483345.1 Clostridiales bacterium
CAACTTTAAGCTCCATGATTAGGTCATCGGGAGCGGTTGCAGCTGTTAACGGAGACTTTTTCTACATGGGGGACCCCACATATACATACGGTCCAATAATCAGAGACAATAAATTAATAACTTCTCCTCTTCCTTTTAATGACGGATATCCCACCGTTTCAAAATTAAAAGATGAAATTGATATTTCCGTATGGAACCCCAAAATCACCCTTTATGGCTCGGATTCTACGGAATTCAACGTTGTTGTAATGAATAAAACTTCAAATATTGAATGGGGTCCGACAATTCTCACATCCGACTGGAATAAAACATCTCCCGGATATACAACACAGGATATAGTTGAAGTTGTTGTAGTTGATAATATCGTATCATCAGTAAGAAAAAATCAGCCTTCTACGATTATTCCGGAAAACGGGTATATAGTTGCTAGCTCAAATCCTGCTACAATGGAATTAATGCTTAATTCATTCAAGGAAGGTCATCCCGTATCCTTAAATATTGAGTTGGATTTTAGCCCGGAAGATATTGATTGGTCTTTTGGTGCACTGAACTACTTGGTTAAAGACGGCAGGGAAAATGTGATAAGTTCGCAGGTCTTAGGAGTAAATCCAAGAACGGCAATCGGTTTTAACAAAGACAATACGGAAATAATTTTGGTAACTGTTGACGGGAGGCACCGAGATTATGTGGGTGCAAAACAGACAGAACTTGCAAAAATAATGATAGAATTAGGNNAGAAATGCAAATGTTACTGTTGTTAACTTCCCGTCAGACGGAAGAGAAAGAAAAATTGCATCGGGTGTCGGAGTATTTAATAATTATCCTGAGAGTAACAATGTTGATAAAATTGAAATAACAGCATCACAAAATACGGTATTTAATAAAACAGAAACAAATTTA
>DMWH01000170.1 GCA_003483345.1 Clostridiales bacterium
TAAAAATATTAAAAGGGGTTTCAGCGCAAAGTCTGAAACCCCTTGATAGTTCTTTAATGGCGGAGAGGGAGGGATTCGAACCCTCGAGACAGGTTTTAGCCCGCCTACTCGATTTCCAATTCTGTTAACCAATTCAATTCCTCACCATTAGGCATTTTACTTGGAATAATACCATTAACAAAAGAATTCGTTATACTTGAAGTCCCCCCGGTAACGCTTACAGGCTTTGACATCTTGAATACTGTTTTTTATATCTATGTCAAACGCATCCCCTGTTCAGATTTTTTGTTACTCGATGACCTCCGGGCCATCATACCAATCTACTTATCTTATAAGAAGAAATCCTAAAGTACCTAATACTGAAGCAATTAGTATTGCATTTATTATGAAGTATGTTTTGCTGTTTTTTGCAAGGGCTATTAAACTGCCCTGATTTTCTTCTTGTTGCTGATAAATTTTTTTGAGTTCAGAAACAACCTCGTTATGATTATTATTCGCTAGTTGGGTTATACCATTTAAAGCTCCCATAACGTCCTTTTTATTATTAGCCTGATACTCTTTTATCTCTGATAAACTACTAATAATATTGACCTGTGTCTGCTCTAGTATCTGTTGTTTTACTTCGATATTTTTTACCATCGTTAAAAAGAGAGCTAGTTTGCTTTCCAGAATTTCCTGGTAGACTTTAAGTTGGTTTAATGACTGATCCAGAGTTGCCGACGTCTTCGTAATCTCTGCCTGAAAACTTTCTATTGATTCTAAGTATTCGGATGCGGTTTTTATTTTAGATATTTCATCACCGAAATCTTCTATGTATTCTTCTAGTCTGTCAATATGGTCTATATTTCCCATGGGTAACCTCCTGACGATTTTTCCTGCAACGTAGTATTTAGTGTCCAAAGCATCGAACCATAACTATATTCATCCTCAAAGGTTGAATATATCCTTCTCAAATCATTCATTTGATTAAGTCCGTTTGAAACTAGCACTTCACTTAATTGGCTCTTTTGATTTGTATCGAGGAATAAATCTGACGTTACTAAAATAGACTGCAGCATTTCTTGCTGTTCATCGGGACTAAATGTAACAATTTCTTGAATTGCTGAAGACATCCTTTCACGCCCATCAATATCCTCAAAATTATCCTCAGCAAGGCTTATTAGACCGTTAATCAAGTTAAGTGCTATATCATTTTTATAACTTTCCAGGAAACGGCTAATTGTAATTTTCAGGCTTTTAAATGTACTTAGCGCGCGCGGGATATCAGCTTTACCCTCTTCTTTAACATAGAATATTTTGTACCAGTCCTTAATTCTTTTTTTATTACCCACAATCTTTTCCAATAAATAAACATCATCATTACGTTTAAAATACATTTCTATTTTTTGCTGAAGTGAATCGCTGTCTGTGAACTCATCCGCGTATTGCTTCATAAGTAAAATAGAACGCTTCCTTTGGTAAGTAACATTGTCGTTATACCACTTTAGGAGTACAAACAAAGCCCGCTTCAAAAATGGAATATCGCGGTTGTTGAAATAATCAATATACTCCTGATATTGCGTTGACATCTGATTTGTTTTTTGTAAGGTAAAAGTATATTCATATTTTTGAATATATCCAACAAGATGCTGAGTTATTTCTTGCTCATTCTTTTCCAACAGTACCACTTCGAAACGCTTAAGCTTATAATCTATTGTCCAGTCATCAACAATTCCAAGCAGCGCCAGTCGATATATGTATTTTTCTTTTGTTTCCCGCTCCTTGTCTTTATGCCATTCGACCCAAACTACCGGATTATGGTCTTTAGATATCCATTGGTAAAAATCATATATATTCCCCACTTCTGTTTCTATATCTGTCAGATCTTTGGCAAGGAAAAATATCAATGTGTTCAAATCACCGCCCAGCTTGTTCCCTTCGGCTTTTAATAAGGTTACATCCGTCTTGGTCCCGAAAATGCTTTGTAGTTGTTTTTTATCCAGCCTATCAGGGCTATAAAGCACTATGCAATTTGATGGATTTCTATCACGACCTGCCCGGCCAGCCTCCTGGTAAAAAGATTCTAAGGAATTCGGTATCCCATAATGAACAGTTTGCCTTATGTTTCCCTTGTCAATCCCCATTCCAAATGCCTTCGTTGCCACTAATACATCAATCTCATCATTCATAAAAGACGCTTGGGTGTGATCTTTATAATCTTCAAATGGCGTAACCTGAGCCCCTACCCATTTTTCAGGAACTTTCCCCGAATAAAATGCAGTTTTTAACCCAGTAGACAACTGAATATCACCGCATAATTGGTAGCAACCATTTGGTCCGTTAACGGTCTGTGTAAAAACTAGTGCCACGTTTTTTTCATAGTGATTACTATCTTCTTTAGTTAATATCTCGATTAATTTGTCCTTTTTGCCTTTTTTGTTTATTGGAATAATATCAAAATTCAGTTCTGGTCGAGTAAACTGAGAAATCGTTAATACATTATGACTTTGAATTTCTAATTCGGTCATAATGTCCTTCAAAACCTTTGAAGATGCGGTAGCTGTGAGCGCCAGAAATCTGGCAGATGGAGCAAGTTTTCTAATTGTATTAGCCAGAACCAAGTAAGCCGTCATGAATTGGTGCCCCCATTCAGACATAGAATGAACCTCGTCTATTACAGCTATAGATATGGCTTTTGTGCGGTTAACCAGCGATAACTCTTCCCTAAACCTTTTTGCCTGAAAGCGCTCAGGTGAAATGATGATAAAAAAATACTTGCCTGATGAAAAACCTCTAAGCCGAGAATCTGATTCCTTGGCTGACAAATTGCTGTTAATATAGCTTATATGAGTAATCTTATGTTTTGAAATCAAATTGTCAATTTGGTCTTTCATTAGTGACTTAATAGGATCTACAACGAAACTAATAGCCGGTTGCAACATTATGCACATTTGATAAATAAGTGACTTGCCGCCACCAGTAGGTAATAAACCAACGGTATCTTCACCATTTAAACAGTTTATGATTATATCAAGCTGGCCATCGTTAAAATTTGTGTACCCAAAAATATTTTCCAGAAGAAACTCTAAGTTTTTCTGATGTGTATTAGAATTGATAGAATACACCACTGGATCTTTTACCTTGATATTAAAATAATCAGCGGTATCATCAAAATCAGTTCTGATATTATATACATTGGTTTCTTTGATTGAGTCATCCCATCTTTTAAATATATCTATTTTGATATTTATGTTATTTTGACGAAGTGGTAGCATCGCTTGGTCCTCAAAAACGTTGATGTTAATATGTGGCATATTTATTCGCATATTAAACAAAGCTGCTATATTAGCAATCCATAATTCTAAATCTTTTAACGCCAACTCAAGAAGAATGCTCGTATCTTTTGTAAATACATTAAAGTCCCAGTATCTGCTTTGAAAAGAGATTACCCCTCTATCAAGCAGTTCTAATATAAGAACCTGTAGTCTTATAATGGAAGTTAGTTTAATTTGGACATCATATTTCGTTAAATCCATGTTCAAAAATTTGCGATAGTTATTAATGATATCCAGGTTTTGTCGGTATATTTCTCTAAATTGGCTTTTAAACTGCTCGTAATTTCTCTTTCTAATATCTTTAGTATTGATTCTAATTACCTTTACACCAAACCGTTTAAAAGCTTTATCTCTTTTTCTGTCAAGTGTTAGTTGGTTTTCATGATGATGCCCATCAACTTCAAAAATCGTTTTAACTAAAGGTATATAAAAATCAACTTGCTGCCTTGCAAAAGCATTATTTATCTCTGGGACAATATCTTTGATAGGACATTCTGCAATAGCTAAATTCCTGATAAATCTAGCATCTTTTAAAATCTCAGTTAGATCATCATAAAATTGAATTGCCGGATAATCATCATTACTTTCATCACCCTTAATTGTTTGGCCCCAATCAAGATTCTCATTTGAAATAAATTTTACTTCATCCAAATTGTCTATGTAATCCCGTTCCAACCCTAGCTCTCGTTGTAAATAGACTGATGCAAATGTTGGATTTCCTCGCATAATTATGTTTTGCACAATCCTAACGATGCTGCTATATGGTGTATCAACCTGTTTATCCGGTAAGTTCGTTATTATAAAATTGGAATTAGATTTGCAGTAATTAGCAGTAAACTTTTTCATCTTTAAGAATACCTGAAGCCTTCTCTAATTAAGTATTTTATTATTCTCTTAATCAGTTCTTCATTTAAAATAGAAATCCCTTCATCTTTCGGGCAATATTGACATTAAAGCTCTACATTTGGAATATGTTTAATCAATCTTGACTGTCCTTGTAATTGAAAAAGCGAAATATCGAGATATCTATATTTAGGTAATCAACAAATAGAGAACCTTTTTTAAAATTTTTATATGTATTCCCGGCTATTCTCACTTATTCGGCTACTCCAGGGCTACTCTTGCTCTATTAAAAAACATCAAAAAGGGGTTTCAGCGCAAAGTCTGAAACCCCTTGATAGTTCTTTAATGGCGGAGAGGGCGGGATTCGAACCCGCGAGACAGGTATTAGCCGCCTACTCGATTTCCAATCGAGCGCCTTCAGCCAAACTCAGCCACCTCTCCGCGTGCTTATTAAGTTGGTCAGCTTGTTATTTAACAAGGATTCAAGCTGACAGCTTTATTATTTTACCTTATTAACCGCTTTCCCGCAAGCATCTCCATGGATTTTCTCTCCCTCGCCTGCTTACCCCGGCTTATTCAGCCGAACATCCCCAACTATAACCAGAAGTTTCAAATTAATCCTCCTGGTGGTTTTCTTTTACCAGAACAGCAGGTTTTTAGCTTTTTTAGCAGGAATGATGACATGATCGCAACTTAACCTGTAGCTACCTGTTTCTCAATTCCCACTATATCTATAATCCGAGGGATGCTCAGGGTGAAAACCACCCCTTCTTCCGGATTGAAATGACAGTCCAGTTCTCCATGCAAACGGTGGGTTAATTGCTTGCATATATAAAGACCCAGGCCACTGTGCTCACCTTGTTTAGTACTGAAATTGGGAGAAAACAGGATGTTCTTGGAAGGAAATTCCCCTGTCCAGGGGTTCTGTACCCAACAAATAAAAGAAGACCCCTGGTCTCTTATTATCAGTCGAATTTCTTTTCCACTTACTCGTTCTTCAATGGCATCCATTGCATTGTTAATAAGGTTTCCCAGGATACGGCTTAA
>DMWH01000135.1:0-544 GCA_003483345.1 Clostridiales bacterium
TATTTTCAGTACTCCTGTTTTATTGAATGCCGACGTAAATTCTCCAGGTCAATTATCCAGTTGTTTTATAAATTCTACAAGAGATACTATAGAAGATATATGCAAATTAGATGCCCAATTTACAAAAATATTTCAAAAGAATGGAGGCGCAGGGACTGATCTGAGCGTATTGCGTCCAGCTAAATCCGCAGTTAATGCAAGCAAAGGTTATGCTGGAGGCATCATATCTTTTATGGAAAAATACGATGCTACTGCGGATATTATGACTAGGAATAATCCTAGCCGAAAGGGTAAACAAATGTGCCCCGCATATCAGTAATGATATGCAGAAAACAGGGTTAATTGCTGGGAAATCTTATAATATATGATTCAAAGATTATAAGACAATCAGCAGCCAAGCTACTAAGGAAACTAAGTAGAAGGTTCAACGACTAGGATATACTCTCTAAACAAAATATGCATGAGAATGAAATCCGTAAGAAGCAAGTGCTTTTGAAATGCCCTGATACCTATAAAGGTATAAGATATAGTCTAAACTTATTGG
>DMWH01000135.1:585-2472 GCA_003483345.1 Clostridiales bacterium
TTGAATAAATTGAATCGCATGAACATATCTGTATCGCTAACTGATAAATTTATGCATGCGATAGAAAATGATGAAGATTGGGATTTGGTATTTCCTGATTATGAAAACTGTAAAGATGTTTATGATTTAGAATGGGATGGAGATATAGATAGTTGGATAGAAAAAGGTTATCCTATTAAAATATATCAAACAATAAAAGCAAAGGAATTACTAAAAATAATTTGCGAATGCAGTTATAAGACGGGTGACCCTGGATTTAACTACCAAACAACCATGAATAATGCGAATCCAAATAAGCATTTAGGCAAACAGGTATTTACAAATCCATGTTCTGAATTTATCAACATACCTGGCAGTTCTTGTAATTTGGCAAGCTTTAATCTTACNNGATTTGGCATATAAATGTGTGAGATGGTTCGACAATATGATTACAATCAATAAACTTCCTTTAGATATTATCGACGATGTAACTAAAAAGATAAGACCTATTGGAGCTGGATTTTTTGGATTAGCCGACGCAATGTATATGCTGAAAATAAGATATGGATCGCCCGAAGCATTGAAATTTGCTGAAAGTATAACCAAAACTATACGTGAAACATTAGAAAAAGCTTCTGTAGATTTAGCTAAGGAAAGGGGAGTTTATCCGGCATGGGAAGGAAGCGAATGGTGCAAAAAAAATATTAGAATAAGAAACAGCTCACTAGTTTCAATTGCACCTACAGGGTCAATATCTTTCATAGCAGGCGTATCGGGAGGTTTAGAACCTAACTATGGCTTGTGTTATAATAGAAGAACATATGATGGAAATATATATTATATAGTAAATAGTATATTTAAAGCCGAATTAGAAAAATTAGGAATATATTCTGAAGATTTAATGGAAAAAATATCTAAAAATAGGGGATCTTGCCAAGGAATAAAAGAAATCCCAAAAGATTTACAAGATATTTTTGTAGTCGCTTCAGATCTTACTCCTAAAGAGCATGTTGATATGGTCGCCGCTATTCAAAAGCACGTAGATTTAAGCGCATCAAAAACAATTAATTTTGCCAATAAAGCTACTGTCGAAGATATTTATGATATTATAATATATGCTTGGAAAAAAGGTTTAAAAGGATTGACTGTTTACCGTTAACTATATGGCGGTCTTATATAGAAATATATATGGAAAAATGCTTTAAATTGCGGGAACACCCTTAGAGATTTTATTACCAAATTATTTTGGAAACAAAACAATGGCATTTTTAATTAAAATGGTATGGTAAAAATATAAAATATTGGGCAATCCGCAGCGAAATCTCTCTGGATAAAAATGGACAAAAATACTAAAGAAGAAATTATAGAAAAATATCTTAGCGGAATAAGTGCTAATCAAATATGCATTGAAAAAAGTATAAATATAAGTTCCGTTATGTATTTATTAAGAAAAAACAATATACCAATAAGGTCTATATCTGAAAATGTTAATAATTATTATACAAAAAAGAAAAATTGTATAATTAATTTTGACGAAGAATTAAACGATATATTGTTAGGTAATTTATTGGGCNNTAATTTAAGAGAGAGACGTTCAACGACTATAATAAGCAAGTCCTATCGGGATTATGGTATAGTCTGGTCTATAACGAAAGTTATAGTTAACACAACGGATGGATGCAGGGATAATCAAGTATTAAGTACCGATGCTACTTATGCGGAAAAAGATGCTAAACATAAGCCTAAATATGATTATATACAACCAAGGGATAAAGATGATTTGGGGGAAACTTATGGATCCAATGTGAAGCGTAGAGTCGCCTGTGGGAATTTGTATATAAATATATGCCGAGATAGCGAAGGAGATTTAGTAGAAACCTTTATAAATACCGGAAAGGGGGGAATTTG
>DMWH01000135.1:2561-3014 GCA_003483345.1 Clostridiales bacterium
GTTATAAAAGAAACTAAATCAAAAAGCAAGAAACCAATCGAAAAAGATAATAAAATGATTTGCCCAAACTGCGGAGAAAAAATGAGACTGGAATCGGGCTGCATTACTTGTACATGCGGATTTAGCAAATGCGGATAAACTTAGAAGACAATAATATAAAAAGGAAAAAATAAAAATGGAAATCAATGAATATCAAGAAAAAGCAAAAAGAACAATGAAAAAATTAGGAAATTTGCAATTAGATTTAGAGCATATGTTTTACGGGCAAATTAGTGAAGTCGGCGAAGCAGTAAGTATGCTGAAGGCGCATTATATTTATGATAAACCTTTTGACACAACTAATTTGATTGAAGAATTAGGCGACATTGCTTGGTTCTGGGCTGGGACATGCACAATATTAGGCATAAAGGCAAGCGATGTATTAGAAGCAAATATAAAAAAATTAGAAATACG
>DMWH01000123.1:0-544 GCA_003483345.1 Clostridiales bacterium
AAAGGTAAATACGCCATTGCAAATATGTTCTTTGATACAACCAGAGCCCATGTGGAAATTGCCGGCGCAAGAGCAATTGATTGTGTAGTGGATGAAGCTAAGGATCCTACTTTAAGAGCTCCCTTTAAAGGAAATATGGATGTTGAAAAGTTAGAAAAACTTATTAATGAGCTTGGAAAAGAAAATGTAGGTGTAGTTGTAATGACTATAACCAATAACTCAGCCGGCGGGCAGCCTGTATCAGTTCAGAACATGAGAGATGTATCGGCTGTATGTAAGAAATATAATATTCCATTAGATATCGATGCTGCCAGATTCGCTGAAAATGCATANNAGAAATGTTCAGCTATGCGGATTTCTTTACAATGAGTGCTAAGAAAGATGCAATTATTAATATGGGCGGTATGATAGGAATCAAGGAAGACAATCAAGAATTTTATCAAAAAGTAAAAGCCAACTGTATTTCATTTGAAGGCTTTACAACATACGGCGGATTATCCGGCAGAGATTTGGAAGCAATGGCAATTGGTCTATACGAAGGTCT
>DMWH01000123.1:663-13233 GCA_003483345.1 Clostridiales bacterium
TCCTGATACGGGAGAACAGTTAAAATCTGAATTTGAATTTACAAGGCTGGCAGTTCCAAGAAGAGTGTATACTCAAGCTCATTTCGATATAATGGCAGAAGCTTTAATAGCAATAAAGGAAAGAGCAGCAAGTGTTAAAGGATACAGGATTACTTGGGAACCAAAAATACTTCGTCATTTCCAAGCAAGCCTGGAGCCTATCGAATAGCATAATATCATTCTAATACCGGGGACAGACTTTATTAAGAGTCTGTCCCCGAAATTATGAATTATTAAATATTGTCGATAATACTTTTTCGTTTTTCTTCATACTCATCTTTGTTTATTAAACCATTTTCATACAAAAGCTTTATTTCTTCCAGTCTTTTTTTAGAATCTGAAATATTTACATAATCTTCATTTTCTGTTTCTTCAGCGGTATTATTAATTAATTTAGTTTTTTTAATAAAATCATTATCTTCTATTATTATTTCATGAGTTGAAACTCCCTCTTCAGTAAAAGCATTTTTGCCATGCATAACCGTAATGATAACTGCGACCAGGGTCCAGAATATGCCAAATGGACCTGCCATCGGTATTGCAACAAATAAACCTATTAAACAAAATACAATTCCAACAAAAAACCCGGCAGTTGATTGAGCCTTGCTCGGTTTAACTCTAATTTTTTTGCCCATAAACACTCCTTAATAATTAATATCTTTGTTAATTATATCAACAATCATCTACATTTACAATAAATTTTACCTTTCATATTATCGCTACATCGAGCAATTACAGTTTACGCCCAATTAATCTGTCATCATAAGCATAGAGAAGAAATAGAGTTTTAACAATTCTTCAATTAATAAATACGAAATAAATCGAAATTAGTCGAAAGAAATTCAACAAAATTCTATGTATTTTTAAGAAAATTCTTTCATAATTATGTCAAATATAGTAAAATAAATGCACAAATAGAAAAATTTAATATTATCCTACGATAATAGCAAACTTGTCGAAAGGCAAGGACGCAAAGCCATGGGTCTAATGTGAAATGCGATGATTGCCAGGTTGCCGAACAGTGATGAACTAATGCATTATGTATTAGTGTATTTTGGTACTTAAACTGTATGCCTTGGCATACAGTTTTTATTTTGACATCAACCGGATAGAAATTTTTATGCATGAGAAAGGAGGGATAAGCGTCGGATATAAATTGACATCCTGACTTTATCAAAAATAAAAAAAATTATTAGGAGGCGAATTATGAAAAAAGAATTGAAAAAAATTTTAGTTTTGTTGTTAGTTTCAATGTTTGTTGTTGCAAGCACAACAATTGGATTCGCAGTTCCTGTTACTCCAGAAAACGCTTTGAGAATCCATGATGATGCTATAGTGATTGATACACATAATGATACAATGTTGAGAGTAATTGACAGTAATACTTGGTTGCCGGTAAATGATATTGGAAGTTTAACTTCCGCACAATTAGATATTCCAAAAATGGAAGCAGGCGGGCTTGATGTAGCTTTCTTTGGTTCATATACCGGAGGCTACAAAGAAATTGGACGTGCAGGCAGCAGGTTGCTGGCACTTATTAATGCACTGCACTGGACGGTGCGAATGAATTCAGAGAAATTTGGGTTAGCTATGTCGGTAAATGAAATAGAAAAATTGGTGCATGAAGGAAAATCAGTTGGTGTTCCAACTATAGAAGGAGCTTATTCACTAGAAGAATACAATGCCATTGAATTGCTTCATCAATATTATGACCTTGGAATCAGAGTCGTTGGATTATGTTGGAGCAATTCCAATTCACTTGGTGAAGGTGTTAATGAGAAGTATGTGGATGGGACCCCTTCAGAAGGCGGATTAACAGAACTCGGTGCTAATGTAGTTAAAGAAATGAATAAATTGGGTATGGTAGTTGACGTATCTCATATGAATGAAGAAACATTTTGGGATGTCATAGAAGTTGCAGAGGCTCCTATTATGGCTTCACACTCGAATGTTATGGGTTTGTATTCTCATCCGAGAAACCTTACTGATGAACAAATAATTGCAATAGCAAATACAGGGGGTATTGTTCAGCAGAATTTCTATGCCGGATATTTGGGACCTACAGGTGACAGGGACCTTAAAAAATTAGTCGACCATATTGAATATGTTATTGATTTAGTAGGCATCGATCATGTCGGATTAGGTTCCGATTTTGACGGAGGAGGAATGCCGGTAGATCTGCCGAATGCATCGTTCTATTACAGAATAACCGAAGAACTAGTGGAACGTGGTTATAAAAAGTCCGAAATAGAACAAATATTGGGAAAAAATACTCTGAGGGTAATAAAGCAAGTTCAAAACTTAGCTGAAAAAAACCCTGATAATGTAGGTCAAGGATTAACAATTATCCCTGAACTTGAAATGGGAGAAGGTGTAAGCGGTAATACACCGCTATTAAAAGCTGAAGTACTAAGACTCAATGGAAGTAATATAGATGAGTCAAGCTTCAGAGTAATAGTTGACGGTATAGTTTACACACCTGAATTTAATGCTGAAACCGGAGAATTAAGTTTACAAATTGAGGAGCCTTTGGTAGAAAAATTCCACGTCGTGACTTTTGAAGCTGTAAATAACAGCGGTAAAATTACACGCGAAACCAGAATTTTCTATATTGAAGAAAATTAGCTCATAGTTTTGAAAAAAAAGGTTGCTCCCTATTGAATGAATTGAAGTATATAAAATGGAAATAGACTTGTCTATTTCCATTTTTTCTCCCGTTTGTGTCCGTGCAACNNTAATTCTATTGCCAGTTTTTTAATGTTGTCATGTTTTATGTCTGATTTGTCAGATGTAACTTTAGAAATTTTCTTAACTATTGCCCTTTCGAAGAAGTTCATTTTTCTGAAAATAAACTCTCCTCCAAAGTGTTTAACCGATATTGCTTTTTCCAAAAGTTGTTCGGGAAAGTTTTCAGCTATTTCCTTTTTAAGCTCCTCCCCTTCCTGCATGCCGCAAATGAATAATCCTATTTCCTTTTTCATAAGCTCATTTAAATTTAAGTTTATAAAGTCTGTTACTTCCTTTTGAATTTTACCGATATAAGCAGACCCTCCTATTATTACACGGTCATATTTTGCAAGTTCTATTTTGTTATTTTCTTTTAAGTTTACAGTATCAACCATGCCATCTAGTTCATTTGATAATTTAATTGCGCATTTCTCCGCACAACCGTATTTTGTTCCATAAGCAATTAATGTATTCATTATTTTCCTCCGATTAATTATTTAATGCATTTTCGATAGATTTCAGATATGCTTTGCAGCTGACAGTTCCACCGGATACAGCATCGACTGTAGTATTCTGTTTTTCCATAACTCTTTTAAAAAGCTCGTTTCTTACATCAGGATTTACAAACATCATATCGTCTGTTATTTCTATTTTTGTTATTCTGTTGTTTTTTACGGTTACTGTCAATTCATTTGACCATCTGCCAAAGTCATAGCTTCCTTTATAAACGCCATCCTCTTTAAGTGTTAAATCCACAGGAGCAATATTTACATTTAATCCCTCTTCCAATCCTCTGCTCAAATAGAACATACTTAATACAGAAACAACTACAAATAATAAAAACACAATTCCTAATACCTTCAATACTAATTTCATTTTCTACTCCCTTTATTTAAATTTTCAATATTACTTCTTCAATAAAATAATTTATTATATTTTGCCTTTGTTCTTCCCCAATATTTTTTTCAAGCACTAATTTTATTATCAATCCCATGGTTGAAGCTGCAATTATTTGTGCTTTTAATTCGATTTGTTCATCATCGGCATCCCTGTAGATTTCCTTTATACAATTATAAAGAGCCCCCAAGGCAGGCTTTTCTTTTGAAGCTCCTTTATAAAGATACGAAGTATGCTTATGTGCTTGAGGTGATTGGTTTATTTGTGCTGCCAGAAATTCATCAGGCATTTTTAATGCTTCCTCTATGTAGTTTATTGTCATTCTCTTAAGCCTTTCCCTTGGTGTCAAGCTTTCCATATCAGCTGCATAAACCGCATTAACAATTTTCATATAGCCTCTTCTCATTACAATGTTTACAATTTCTTCTTTATCTTTAAAATAGTGATATATGATTGAAGGTGAATATTCAATTTTATTGGCTATCTTTCTAATTGACAAATTGTCAAAGCCTTCACTTGCAATAATTTCCTTGGCTGTCGATATAATTAATTCCTTCATTGCTTCAATTTCTTTTTCTCTTCTAGTAACCATATTACCTCCTTCGCTGAACATTGTTCTTTTATTGAACACCGTTCGTTAATAAAATATCATCTAGATAACTGTTTGTCAATACTTTTTTTTAATTTTTTTAAATAAAAAAATACTGATACCTTATCATCAGTATTTATAATATTATTTTCTACAAATATCTGCCCAACCAGTTAATGCTTTCTTCCATCATATTTGTGGTGACAAAATGATTTAAATTATGATATTCTATTAATTTAATTCTTTCTTTGTTTTTGTACATGGGACTTAGTATATTATAAAATATATTTTGGCTTTCAATGGGCACCGAAGTGTCACTATCACCATGCAGCATCAATATAGGTCTGCCTGTTAACAGTTCTAAATGATTCATAGGGTCCAATTCTTTAACCCTTTCTTCAACTCTTTCAAATTTCTCTGTAACATCTGCATTCTTGTTGAAATTCTCCCACCAACAGCAGCCGTTTAACACTATAAGTGCCCTTATATCCTTGTTGTGTGTAAAAATTCCGCCGGCAGTAAAGCCGCCCATCGAATTCCCCATTATTGCAATTCTATTGGAGTCTGCAGCATGCTTTGACACCAGCTCATTCTTTATAATGCTATATTCTTCAACATTTTTAAATACAACGTCCCAGAAATATTCTATCGCTGCTTCCCGGCTGTAATCAGCCAACGGTATCCTTTCACCGTGATAAATGGCATCCGGAATTACTACCTGATACCCGACTGAGGCTAATATAAATCCTCTCATGCGTTGAGTTTCTTTATTTGAACTCCAGCCATGGTAGAATACTACTGTAGGTATTGGCTCCTTAGCATCTCTCGGTCTAAAAATAATTGCCGGGATTTCTTTCAGCTTAACTTTTTCCTCTATTATGTAATTTGATTTTATAAAATCAGCCATAAATTCTCCTTGTGTATTATATTGTCCCGTAAAAATTCTTTCACTAGAAAAAGATGCAGCATATTCTATTCATCATCGAAATAATTAAACTCATTATTATTTGCATAGAATTTTGATTCATTATAATAAATATTTAATTTCTTTAAATTTGCAGTCCACAAATAGATTACAAACGGTATAAACAAAAACATCAGCGGTTGAATGTTTGACATTAATATAAAATCGAAAATTCCGTGCATAACAGCCGGTACCGTTAATGATTTTTTGAAGAAGTAACGGTGTTCTTCCGGTGTTGAGGAAAACTTAGCCAGTGAAAGATAATACCCCATTGTTACAGCAAACAACATGTGTGCCGGAACCGAAATAATTGCTCTGTAATAACCCACTGATTCAACGTCCGAGAACAGGAATACAACATACATTATATTTTCAAAAGTTGCAAAACCCAGGGCTGACATTACGCAGTACACTATTCCATCCAGCTTTTCATTAAAAACAGGATTAAAATACACATACCTCAGCACCACTTTTCTTTTTATATATTCTTCCGTTAAACCGGCAACAATAAATGCCGTGTAGGCAGCTCCCAAAATACCTCCAAATATATTGAAGAATAATAAGAAGTTCTCAATAAGTATTGCCGGAATAACATAAAGAGCTCCAAGAACAAACACCTTTAATAACATGCTTATAGGCTCTCTATCGTGTCTGTCAAACCAATAAAAAGTCAATGCCAATGCTATACCCGGTGTTATTGCTGTAACAAATAAGTTTAATTTCACAACAAGATTTACCTCCACTATTCTTCATTAAATCCAACCAATCTATATCTTTATCAAATATCCCCCAAGCAGAGTTGCTGTGTCCGGACTGCAGGTTGTAAATATTACTTGATGTTTATTTGCAAACCGGCTGATGAGTTTCACGGCTGTGTCTTTTCTGTTTGGGTCTAAGTCTACCAAACAATCATCAAGTATTAAAAATCCCTTGTTGTCTCCCAATATATACTCTGCAATGGCAAGTCTTAAGGCTAATGCAACACAATCGTATGTTCCTGAAGACAAAAGACTAAGGGGCATTTCTACCTCGTTTTCATTTTTTAGCTTTAAATTAAAATCATCGTCTATATCTGTGGCTTTATAGCTGCCGTTTGTAAGCAAATTCAAGTAATTGGAAAAAGCAGTAATTACCGGAATAAATGATTGCTCATCCATTTTTAGCTTGATGTTTTCAAAGTTTTCCTTAATCTTTAACAGTCTTTTCCCTTTTTCCAGTCTTTTTTCAAACAGTCTTTCTGCTTGTTTCAGCGACTCAGACAGTTCTTCATATGTTGATTCCGGTAATTCTTTTTCAAGCCGGTAATATTCTTCTTTTAGACTTGCCAAAGTATTTATTAAATAACCGTATTTATTCCTGATTTCAGTTAAAATTCTTCTGAATTCATCTGTGGATTTATATTCGGGTGGTAGCTCTGCCAACTTATCCAAATTTGTTTTAATTCCGTTTTGTTTTAATTTTATCTCTATGATTTTATTAAACAAACCGTCTAAATTTTTATATTCTTCTGCCCATTTGTCAATATTGCTCTCCAGCAATTTCTTTTCTGAAATCAGCTCTATTTTTTCGGCATTTATGGAAGTCATTTCGGACTCAACAATAGCAGTGTTTCGAACAAGCGACAAGTCTCCCAATTCTCTTATCCTGTCTTTTAATTCTTCATAGGTTAATTCTCCAAGATATTGGTTTTTCTGCATAATGCATGATTCCAAAGTCCTGTTTAAGCTGTCCAATTTTTCCTTGTTGAGTTTTGCTTCTTCAAGATTTTTTACTTCCAGTGTTTTTAAAAGCTGCTCGTAATTTTTCTTAAAATTCTCATATTGAATTCTTATTTCATTAAAATCGATGTTTCCTGATTTAATTTCTATATCAATAAGGTTTTCGGACTGAAGCTTCATAAAGCCCTTGGCAGTGAAGCTGTCTCCTGCATTAACTTCTGTCGGCTCTTCTAAATCCTTGGTTACTGTAAGCTTTTTCCCATCTTGAAAATAATTAAGCTTAGCCATAATTACTCCTGCCTTCATCATGGCTTCTGCTTTATTCATGCCGTTGTAATTTGTTTCAAGGGCTTTTATATCTTCTTTTGTAACCGTTTTTATTGCGGATACCTGTGCCTTGAGCTCATTTAATTTAGCATTTATCTCATCAATTTTAGCTAAATTCTTTTCAAGTATATTTTTTTCTTCTGCTTTTTTTGATAATTCCTTTTCTTCTTCAAGTTTTTTATATTTTTCATTTAGCTTTGTCAGTTCTGTTATAAGCTGTTTCAATTTTTCTTCGCTTCGAGGCCAATCCCGGTTTATCTTTGAAAGGGCGGATATATCTTTATTAAGCTGCTCAATTTGAGGCTCAAGGATAGACCTTTGGATTACATCGTTTTCTAATTCCTCCATGGATTCTTTCTTGGCCTTTAATTCTTCGATTTTTTCTTCGGTCTTTTTAATCTGTACGCAGATTTCGTTGAATTTCTTTTCAGCCTCTTCTGCCTTAGCCATTTCCAGTTTTATTCTTTCTTTGGCATAGTAGCTCTCCACCACTTTACCAAAACCCACTTTGTACGGATTGTTTATGCCCTTGTTATTTTCAGGATAGTTTCTTTCAATGTCCCATCTCTTTAATAAGGTGTCAATTTCATCTTGAATTTTTTGTCCCAAGCTTTCAAGAGATACTCCGTCAAGCTCCATAATTGTGCTTCTTAACAATGAGCTTATTTCACCTGTTGCTTCTTTATTCTCAACTATCCTGTTAATTGCTTCCTTAAGATAGTATTGCTTTAAAAAGAACACGCTGCTATATGTCCCTTCACCGTAAATGTATACGTCCTTTAAGGAATCATTGATACTTATGTCGCTTTTTATTACAATTTTATTGGGCATAGTCAATTTTGAAGAAGCGTCTGCTCCCCATTCTTTCCTTAATGTATAAATTTCTCCATTATGCTCTAAGTCTATTTCTCCGTCTATGCTGTCCCCTATGGGATAAGGCATAAATTTAGAGTGAAACTCTTTATCCTCTGCTGTTTTCCTGCCAATTCTGCTCGGCTTGAAAAGCACTGAATGAATTCCTTCAACCAAAGTGGATTTTCCTGACTCGTTTGAGCCAAGAATTACATTGAGCCCGTCTTTAAACTCGATTTTTACATCCTTAATGCCTGCAAATCTTCCGGTGGTATATTTTTTAATTATCATTTCTTACCTCCATAATAAGCTCATAAGCAAGCTGCAAGGTGTCTTCGTCATCTGAAAGTGACAAAAGGAGTTCCTGAGGAAATGAACCGTCTGAAAATTCTCTGTGTATTTTTTCAGTTGTTATCTTCATTTTAAAATCCGAATCCTCGACTATTAAGTATATTATATTCTTTTCAATCAAGCCATAAATTTCCTGCCTATACTGGAACACATCTTCATCAACGCTGCCTTCTAAGGTTATTCGCGCTATGGTTTTTTCCGGTTCATCCTTAATAAGCTCTTCAAGCATTTTATCTAAGTCATCTCTGTCTTCTATTGTATACACTTTGTCTTTAAATTTATATGTGCCTGTTTGTATTAACTTAGCATTTGTTTTTTTATTGTCATCAACAATAATAATCCAAGCTTGTCCATTGTGTTTGCAGTCCAATCCGTCAGGCTCGGGAGTTCCCGGATTAAATATTTTTTCATTGGTAATCGGTGATTTGAACGGGTATGTAATATGTGTGTGCCCTAATAGCCACAGGTCCATAGGAATATTATTAAGCTCTTTTATCGACATATTGTAGTAGCTCTTATCCAAATCCGGGGACAAAGCTTCAAGAGCCCCGTGTGCGATGCCTATATTTACATAATTATCATCAATTTCTTTTTCTTTAATCCACTGAAGGTTATTGGTGCTTGAATGCTTTGAATGGCATGGAGCAGGATATATAACGGCATTAAGGCCGTAATCTTCTAATGAATAGGCGCACTCTTCGTTTATAATAACAATCTTATCAGAAGCAGCTTTATTAAAGCTATCCCACAGGTCAATCATACCGTTATCGTAATCATGATTGCCGGGTATAACCAACACACATTCTCCTTGAAAATTATTTAATGCAGTTATAACTCGGTCCTTGGTTTTTTTATCTATTCCTGTTATGTTATCAAACAAATCTCCTGCAATAACAAACAGGTTGCATTTTTCCTCGTTTGCAAATTTTATCATGTTATCTAAGACGTCTAATCTTGCTTCCTTAAGGTAGCCTTTTACAGGTTCAGGATAATTATTGAACTTCATTCCGATATGTACATCTGCTGTATGAAAAATTTTAATCATTTTTTCACCTCATTAAAATTTGGGGATGTTTTGGGGATGCTTCTTTTGTTCTCATAGTGACAAAGTACGAGGTATGTTCTATGTTGTTAATATTATATAGCAGAATACTGCAATTATCAACAAGCAGAAAATAAAAAGTCCTTCCTGAAATATTGGTGCCTTATTGGTGCCTGGCACCAAATACATGGCACTAAAAAGTAGGTGCCAAGCACCTGGTTGGCTTTGATGCTTGGCACCTACATTCTTATTCACCTATTTTATAAGTGTAAGGAACCATTTGATTGGAACAAGAGCCATTGCCTTTAATGCGGCGATTTTATTAATTAGGAATTTACTTTTTTCTTCAAAAAGCAATACCCTCATGTACTCTTCATTAACTTTCTCACTTTGACAAAAAACTTTTAAGTTGTAATTCATGTCTTTATTATAATTATAGTCATACTTATACATATCAGTCCTCACTACTGCCAATACATTTCCAACAATTCATTTTTCATATGTGCCTTTCTCACAATAAAGTTAATTTCAATAGAGCAAACTAACCTTAGGTAAATTATGGAGGCTACCCTATTTTTTATTAAGCACATTAACTTTGCATTTCTGACCTGACCATAAAGTTTCTGTTACTTCAAAGTTAATATCCGGATTTAAGCCTCTAATCATACCTTCCATCGGGTCTAAACAGAAGATATTGCATGGACTTTGAGCTCCAATTTTTTTTGCCAATGCACATAGCATGCACTTTGTTGCTTCAGCCTTTAAGCCTTCATTATCGCTGTTAACCGACCAATTTGCACAACCGAATAATTCTGATAGCACTAAAAATACATCTTCCGGTTTATCAATTCCAAATTGCGATGCACGATATTTTCCGGTGTGCATTTGTTCTTCTCTCTTTTCTAAGGCTACCTTTTCAAGTATTCCTTCTTTCCCCATCCTCAAAACAGAGTCTGCCAATGCTCCTGCATAAATTACCTGAAGCATTTTAATTTTTTGTTCTAATTCCATTTTAAACCTCCAAATTTTTTAATAAAAAAACCTTCCATATTTGTTTTCAATACATTAGTGGAAGGTTTTTTGTTTTTGTGACAACTAAATTTATTTTAATAAATAATCTTTCGTAAGTATTATTTCAGAAGCCCTGTAAAAATTTATTCTATTTACTGTCTGCCTTAATTTTTTATATTCCTCATCTAGTTGGATTTCCTTAACCCATTTACTCATTCTGCATTTGCACTTTGAATCAGGATTTTTTAACATGCACTCATCATTTAAAAAGTTACGCAATTTATTACGTGAACGAGATACCATTTTTCTTATGCTGGCTTCATCTTTTTCAAAAATTGCTGCAATATCGGAATAAGGTAACATATTAATATCGCGTAAAATATATGCTAATCTTGATTCATTATCCAAGCAATGCAAAGTTCCCGTCAGGCATTTATCACACATCTCTCTTACCCATAACTGTTTGTCAAAATCCTCATAATCGGGTATTTCTATATCCTCCCCGTGAAAATAGTTGCTGAGAAAATATGTAGAATATTTATGTTCTTCCTTTGCCATTTTCAAAACAATCCTTGAAGTAATCGTATATATCCAAGTGGAAATTTTGGATTCGCCACGAAATGTCTTAAGACTTTTATTAACCTCCAACCAAACCTCTTGGGCGGCATCGTCTGCAGTATCTTTGTTTTGTATCATCCTTCTGCATATTGAATAGACCATCTTTCCATAATTTTCGATGATGTATTCAATTGTCAAATTATTATTTATAACACTTTCCATACATACCTCTCGTATTTATATAAAAACTCTTTTATGCAATCTTTCCCATATTATAACACATTAAAAAAGATTTTACATTAAATAAAAAAATTCTATCCTGTCCTCAACCATCCTTAGGTGACCTCAAAAAATTGTATTGCTGATAATAAAAAATACCTGTTATAATGATTACGACAAGGGTATAGAGTAAGTATAAATTAATCGATTATAATAATGGAAAGGTTACTATGATTAAGAAATTGATTTTACTGTTTTTTTTGTTAATATTGGTAATTGTTTTCTTTGCTTGTGATAATAATAAGAAGAGTTACAATATGACAGCAAATAATGATAATTTAAGAAAGGATGATGAACTTATGGATAAAGAATTAAAGGGCAATAAATTGATTTACCTTGCAGGAGGATGTTTTTGGGGAACAGAAAAATATTTAGGCTTAATCAACGGAGTAGTTAAGACTGAGGTAGGATATGCAAACGGAAATACAGAAAATCCTTCTTATGAAGATGTCTGCAGGAGAAATACCGGTCATGCGGAAACTGTTAAAGTGGTTTATAACCCGAAAGTGATTGATTTAGAAACTTTACTTAAGTTATTCTACAAAGCAATTGACCCGGTAGCTATAAACAGACAAGGCTATGATATAGGGACTCAATATCGAACAGGCGTGTATTATGTTGACAAAGAGGATGAAGCTGTAATTAAAGAATCATTGAATGAATTGCAAAAGGAATATAAGGAGCCCTTGGCTGTTGAAGTGACGGAACTTAAGAATTATTACAAAGCAGAAGAATATCACCAAAAATATTTAGAAAAGAATCCTGGCGGATACTGCCATATAGGTGAATTGGAATTTTACGAGTTGGAGAAAGCTCAAAAAAATTCAAAGTATAAGGTAAAACCAAAAAAGGAATTAGAGTCAACACTGACGGAAATGCAGTACAATGTTACTCAAAATAATGCTACGGAGCCGCCTTTTGATAATGAATATTACGATAATTTTGAAGATGGTATATATGTGGATATAACTTCCGGTGAACCTTTGTTTACATCTAAGGATAAATTTGATTCAGGATGTGGGTGGCCAAGTTTCTCAAAGCCCATTGATGAAAAAGTTGTTAAAGAGAAAAGCGATTTAAGTTACGGCATGATAAGAACAGAAGTAAGAACGTCAAACAGCAATTCGCATTTAGGGCATGTTTTTAATGATGGTCCCAAAGAATCGGGCGGATTAAGATACTGTATCAACAGTGCTGCATTGGAATTCATTCCTGT
>DMWH01000123.1:13260-21671 GCA_003483345.1 Clostridiales bacterium
CGAAGGATCTCAGGTTTTATAAAATGAGATTCTTCGAGCTAATGCTCTCAAAATGACACGGGCTTATAGATAGCAATGACAAAAATGTTAAAATATTGTATTGCATATTATGACAAAATTTTATATGATAACATACATATCATAATAAATTTTGCAGCTATAAATGGAGGGTAAAAATAAATTGACTAAAACAAAAGAAGTTATATTATGCGGATTATTACTGGCAACAGGTATAATACTACCCATGTTTTTTCATATGTTTGGTTTGACAGGTCCTATTGCTTTACCGATGCATATACCTGTACTAATCGGAGGTTTTTTATTGTCGCCAAAGCTTGCATTGCTCTTAGGTATAATAACACCGGTCTTGAGCGGAATGTTAACAGGAATGCCTGTAATGTTCCCTATGGCTGTAATAATGGCTTTCGAATTAGGAATATATGGTTTAGCAGCATCATTAGCTGTAAGAAAATTTAACTTATCAGTTATACCTTCATTAATTGTTTCCATGATAGCAGGAAGGATAGCAGCCGGTTTAACAGTTGCAATCTTAGTTGAATTATTCGGAGTAAAAATGAACCCCCTCATTTATATCAAGGGGGCAATAATAACAGGTATTCCCGGTATCATAATACAATTAATCTTTATACCGGCATTAGTTTATGCCATAAAATCTTATGTGAAAATTAAATCGGTCTAGTTGGAAATCATCCTTTCAATCCATTCCTTCAAAACAATGGCATGATTGAATTCTTCATTTTTGGCAGCATACAACAATGTAACATTTCCTTCTTCTAATTTGTCCTTTAATAAATTGATAAAATCAAGGGCATGTTCATTGTTATCCAGCTCAAAATTATATCTTACCCTGAATTCATCCATTGTATCCGGGTCATGTTTAAACGTCTTCCTTAGCTCAGTGCTGGGAGTGATTTCCTTTGCCCATTTATGAATATTTATTTTTTCTTTGCTTATTCCTCTTGGCCAAAGACGGTCTACCAATATTCTGTAACCGTCATCTTCAGAGGAGTCTTGATATACTCTTTTAATCTTAATATTATACATATCTTTTCTCCTTTTACTTCATTATTCATTGGTGCCTGGCACCTTTGGCTTATTGGTGCCTGGCACCTTCGTATGGCGTCTTCATATTTATAATGACAATGGAAGAAAATATTATGATAATTCCAAGCATATTTATAAAATTTAATCCTTCTTCGAACACAATAATTCCAATCAGTGTAGCAACCACTATCTCTACTGATGCAATTACAGGAGTCTTTGAGATTTCTATTTGCTTTCTCAACCCTCCCAAGTATAACAAATATGACCCTACGGTTGGTATTAGACCATACCCGAACGAATAGATCCAAAATTTCAGTCCGGATACGGTTTTAATAGACTCCCAAGGTGAAGTAAATATTCCAATGGCAATTCCGCCAAATAAAAAGCCGTAAAATACAACCGTAAAAGGATGAATATCACCCGAGGTAGACTTTCCTATTATAGTTACCAAGCTATACAAAAAACCTGCTGCTACGCCAAAAAATATTCCGGCGGCCGATAATTTTATATTTGACAGATTCCCGCCCGTAACCATTAAAAAACATCCTACAATATTTATAATTAATGCAAGAATTTTAATTCTTCCTATTGATTCCTTGAATAACATTCTTGACATGATGGCGACAAAAACAGGTGCCGTATATAAAAGTATGGCTGCAGT
The DNA here is from genome assembly GCA_003483345.1 of Clostridiales bacterium. Classification (GTDB taxonomy): domain Bacteria; phylum Bacillota; class Clostridia; order Tissierellales; family Sedimentibacteraceae; genus Sedimentibacter. The sequence continues at coordinate 14,987 of DMWH01000123.1, forward strand.
GGCAATTCCTACGCTTCGAATGCTTGTGATATAACTGTAATTAAAAAGAGCCTGGGACAATATGCCTAACATAAAGCATTGGCTCAACCCCTTTTTGTCAATTTTAAACAAGCTTACGCCGCCCTTGTGAAGCATTATGGGGATGAGTATCAAACATCCCATAAACATCCTCATAAATGCCGTTAATGTGGTGTCAGCGCCGGCACTGTTTAATAAATTAACAAACAGTCCTATTGTACCCCACAAGCAACCTGCTGCAAAAATCATCAAATAGCCGATATTGTCGCGCGTAAAAATTTTCCTCTTAAATTGAATTATTTTATTCATTGGTCAGTCTCCGGTATTTGTGTCCCGGAAGTGTCTAGACCGGTATTTGCCATACTATTAATGATATTTCTGAATTCATCTGTTACGCTGTAACCTTGGAATTTGACTTTGTTATATTTTTTGCTGAATTCATCGTAGTATTTTTCTTTTACATATACAGTCTTGTTTTCAATATCATAATACAAATCAAAGTTGTATTCTTCTTCTACACTGAAAATCAATACTTTGTCTTTTGTAAAAATATCAGCTTCTATCCAATAATAGCCGTCATCCTTTGGGGGCAGTTCAGCTGTTACTTCTGTTTTTTCGGAGATAAGCAGATTTTCAAGCAAAATTTTTACGTCGCCGGCCTTGTCCATATCTTCTGACAGACTTCCGTCGAAAGTCATAATCCTTTTTATATTTTCATGCTGATTGGTATATTTAATTCCTTCATTTTCATAAATAGTTGCATCAATTTTGGAAACGGTGCTGATTGAACCGGCAATTCGAGTAATATCTTTCTCCAATGCTTCTTCAACCTTTGAAATATATCTGTTTTTACTGAATATTTTCATTACTAGCAGTATAATAACAACAAGTACCGCAATTAAAAAAGCAACTCGTCCGTAATTAATTCTTCTTCTTCTGCTGTACACTCTTTTTCTCCTGGCCATTTCACCACCCCATACCTCTTATTTCAAGCAGAGCTTTTATATTCTCCTTTAGCTCTTCAACAGTGCCTTCGTTATTTATAACTACATCGGCCATAAATACTTTTTCTTTAATAGATATTTGCTTATTTATAATTTTTAGTACATCTTCGGGTTTTTTGTTTTCTGCAATGGCTCTTTCCATAAGTCTTTTTCTTTGAGTTTCCTCGGAAACATATATCAACCATATTTCGTCGTATATGGGCTCATGTATATCTTTGGTTTCAAATAGCAGTGGTATGTCTAGAAATATTACCTTTTCTTTGCTTGCCTCAATACCTTCTTTTAATTTGTCATATACATAGCCGTGCACCATATTATTAAGTTCATTTAATTTTTTATCGTTGTTAAAAACGATTTCTCCAAGCTTTTGCCTGTCTATTTCATCACCTTTTAATATATCCTCGCCAAAATGATTGATAATTTTGTAATAGAGCTCACTTCCAATATTGTATCCTTCATGGACAATTTTATCCGAATCAAGAACCGTGAACCCAAACTCCTTAATTATATCAACAGCTGTAGATTTTCCTGTTCCAATACTTCCGGTAATCACTATGACCTTAGGTCTATTTTGCTTCATACCAGCTACTCCCCGTATTAATATCAGACTTTAAGCGAACCTTAAAATCAACAACTACATTTTCCATTTCTTCTGAAAGAATTGTCTTTACATCTTCAAGTTCATCTTTGTATGCTTCAATAATAAGTTCGTCATGAACCTGCAGGATAAGCCTCGACTTCATCTTGTTATTTTTAAGCCTTCGGTAAACTCCGACCATGGCTGCCTTTATAATATCAGCAGCGGTTCCTTGGACGGGAGTGTTTAGAGCAATTCTTTCTCCAAAGGAGCGTATGTTGAAATTACGTGATGTAAGCTCGGGAATATACCTTCTCCTTCCAAAATATGTAGTTACATAACCGTCCCTTTTACCCTGCTCCACAATATCCTTCATGTATTTTTCTATATTTGAATAGTATTTCATATAATTATCTATATATTTTTTTGCTTCTTTTCTCGGGATTTTTAAATCTCTGGCAAGTCCGTAATCACTTATGCCGTACACTATTCCAAAGTTTACGGCTTTGGCTCTTCCTCTCATCTCTGAAGTTACTTCGGATAATTTAACATGGAAAACCTGAGAGGCAGTCTTTGCATGAATATCTAACCCTTGCTCGAATGCATCTATTAAATTCTGCTCATTTGCCAAGTGGGACAGTACTCTAAGCTCAATTTGCGAGTAGTCGGCATCGCAAAGTATATAATCATCCTCCGGCACAAATGCTTTTCTCAGCTCTCTTCCTTCTTCGGTGCGGGTGGGAATATTCTGAAGGTTTGGCTCTGTACTTGATATTCTTCCGGTTGAAGCAATTGTTTGATTAAATATTGAATGCACCCTGCCCGTTTTCTTGTTCACTTCGTTTTTCAATCCTTCCACATAAGTGGAGTTTAGTTTAACCATTTGCCTGTATTCAATAATTTTATCAACTATTGCATGCTCTGAGCTCAGTCTTTCAAGCACTTCAATATCGGTTGAAATACCGGTCTTTGTTTTCTTTATTATCGGCAGACCTAATTTATCAAACAAAATAACGGAAAGTTGTTTTGGAGAATTAATATTGAAGCTCTCACCTGCAATATTATAAATATCCTTTTCAAGCTCCGCGATTTTTTCCTGAAAATGAACTCCTAATTTATCAATAACGCTTATATCGACTTTAAAGCCCACAAATTCCATGTAAGCCAAAACTTCAATCAATGGAAGCTCAATTTCTTCATAAAGACAGGTCATCTTAAGCTCGTCTATATCCTCGGTTATTTGTTTTTGTACTTTGCCTATGGTGTTTAAGTAATTGAATATATATGCCTTCCTTTGTTCTATGTCAATTTCCTTGAATGTTTTTCTTTTAACTCCCGTACCAAGAATTTGATTTTCTGAAGGAATTTCCACATTCAAGAATTCGTAGGCAATCTTGTCCAATGAATAGGAGCTTTCTGAAGGGTTCAAAAGGTATTTTCCTATTTCCGAATCAAATTGGATATTATTTATTTGAATATTGTTTTTCATTAAATAGATAATTTCATTTTTTAAATTATGTCCCCAAATTGCGATTTTTTCGCTTTCAAATATTTCTTTTAATTCATTAAGAACTTTTTTTTCTTCTGCTTTTTCAAAATCTATATAATAAATATTTTCACCGTCGGAAATACCTAAGGCAAGAGCATTGCTAAACAGTGCTCTTTCTCCGTCAAGCAAAAATTTTAATATCGCTTTCTCTTTGCGGCTTATATTTTTGATTATTTCTGTTAATTTTTCTTCTGAGTCAATATAAATAATGTCAATATTTTTAACTGTTTCAGCCCTGTCGGTATCAAACAATGATATTTGCCCATTATCATCAACAGGAATAGTTTCAACAAGACGCTTTTTAAACTGGCGGAATTCCAGTTCATCATATAATTCTGACAGTTTCTTAATATCAGGTTTCTTAATTTTGAATTCCTCTATATTAAATTCAATCGGAATATCCGTAATAATACGCGCCAAGGTCTGGCTCATATAAGCCTGCATTTTATCCGTTTCCAGTTTTTCTTTAAGCTTGCCTGTAATCTTGTTAATGTTTTCATATAAATTATCTAAGCTTTTATACTCCTGGATAAGCTTAAGAGCTGTCTTTTCGCCTACTCCCGATACACCGGGTATATTGTCGGAGGAATCTCCCATGAGAGCCTTTAAATCAACAAATTGTTCAGGTTTTAACCCGTACTCTTCTCCCATGGAGTTTATATCCATTTCCACAATATTTGTAATACCTTTTTTAGTTAAAATTACTCTTACATTTTCATCTATGAGCTGCAGGTAGTCCTTGTCACTGGTAACCAGGTAAACATCTGCTCCCTGCTCCTTTGCAGCGCATGCAAATGTACCGGATACATCATCTGCTTCGAAGCCTTCAACCTCTACCCTTTTTATATTATGTACATCAAGAACATCCCTTATAAGTTTAAACTGCTGAACCAATTCATTTGGTGCTTTTTGACGATTTGCTTTGTAATCTTTATATTTTTCGTGCCTGAATGTCGGTTTTTCAGGGTCAAAAGCAACACATAAATATTCAGGGGAATATGTATCTATAATTTTATACAACATGCTCAAAAAACCGTATACAGCATTTGTATATTGTCCTTTTTTTGTCTTTAGGGGCGGTAATGCGTAAAATGCTCTGAACAGCAGGCTGTTGCCGTCCAATATCATTATTTTTTTCATGGNNTCTTTATTATATCAACAAAAACCATGCGGGTAAAGGAAAACTTTCAGTTCATATATTCATTTTCCCGGACATATAATTAAATATATTTATCGGAGGTATAAAAATGAAACTGGAGCCAAAAAATTATAACTTTTCAAATGTAAGATATTTTTCGCCGATTCAATTAAGCGAGCATTATCAGCTATACATAAATTACATCTCTTGCCTTAACAAGGTAAACAACGATTTGAAAAATGATCTAATATATGATGAATGCAATTCCAACTACAGCGACATTCGCTCTGCCCAAAAATCTAAAACCTTTTGTTTTGACAGCATAAAGCTTCATGAGTTATATTTTGAAAATTTAACAGGGAACAATACCAGAATTCACGGTCCTATCGAAAGAGTACTGGTTAATACTTTCGGTTCCTACAATAATTTCCGCGAAAAGTTCAAATGCATCGGTATGAGTATGAGAGGATGGGTTTTGCTTTGTTATGACAGGTATAACAATGAATTCTATATATACGGTCAAGACTCCCATGATTGCGGTGTAATGCTTTATGCAGAGCCTTTAATAGTAATGGACGTTTATGAGCATGCTTATATGATTGATTTTGGAACAAACAGAAATGTATATATTGATGCTTTTTTCCAAAACATTGATTTTAATGTAATTAATCAACGGTTAAATAAAATTTTGAAATAATCACAGTAACTAAAGAAACCTTCAGACATATAATATCATACACACATAAATTTAAGGAGGTTAATTATGGGATTTTTTCATAGAGGTAGAGTAGCCGGAGCAGGCGGTTCAAATTTACTATTTTTCTTCTTATTATTAGTTATACTGTTTGACGAGTGCTTTGATGACATGAAGTGCTAGTAACCCTCGGGACAGCTACATAAGCTGTCCCGTTCTAGTTGGTGCATACTGTGTCATTATTTGAATGGCGCTAATTCTAATATTTTTTTCTCATATTGTCTTGTTTTTCCTTCAAGTATATCTGCCTTTTCTTTTAATACTTTTACAAAGTCTTCGTCCTTAATTGAATCCAAATTAATTCTAATATTTAATATGGCTGACAGCACTCCGGTTCTTGCCATCATTGCACCAACCAAGGCATCCGTAACAGAACTTGAATTTCCTCTTAACACTACTGCTTCCACCAAAGGAAATATTTCATATGAAGTTTCCGCAACCTCTAATGGTACCGATGCTGCAACTTTTAATCCTTCTTGAATTCTCTCGAGGCGAAGGCATTTTTCTTCTTCTGTTTCTTTTGGAAGCTTGTATGCTTCCATAACCTTCTTGTATGCAAGGCTGTCTTCTTCGATATAGTTTAGAAGCCTATCTCTAAGCTGAGAAGCTTTACTGATTATAGCATTCATCTCTTCTTTTGAATCAGCATACTTTTTCTTTGTAACAGTTAAATTTGCAACCATTTCGGAAAGTGCAGCGCTTAATGCTCCGCACAATGCCGCAATACTTCCTCCTCCGGGCACGGGTGAATCAGAAGCAACTATTTTTGCAAATTCGTTTATTGTCAAATTTTTCATAATAACCCTCTTACGATTTTACCGTTTTTTATTACAGTTTCAACAATATTTACTGCAACGTGGTATGGAAGAAAGTGAATTGAAGGATATTCCAATATAATAATATCCGCCTTCTTACCCTTTTCTATACTTCCTCTTGTATCACTTCTGCCTAATGCAGCTGCAGCATTTATAGTCAGTGAAGTTATAATTTCTTCAATTGTCATATTCATATGAAGAGCAGCAAGAGCTATAATAAGCGGAATGGAGTTTGTAAAACAGCTCCCCGGGTTGAAGTCCGTAGCCAAAGAAACGGCACATCCCGAATCAATCATGTATCTTGCTCTTGCATATTCTTCCTTAAGACAAAATGCCGTTCCCGGAAGAAGGGTTGCAACTGTATCAGACTTAGACATCTGTCTTATTCCTTCATCTGAAGCCTGCAGCAAATGGTCTGCCGAAGTGCAGCCTAACTCAACGGCTAATTCAGCTCCTCCCAACTGATACATTTCATCTGCGTGAATTTTTAATTTTAACCCTGAATTCTTTGCGGCAGTCAGGAATTTTCGGGACTGCTCTATTGTAAATACATTTTTCTCGCAAAATATATCTGCAAATTCAGCTAAGTTTTCTTCCTTAACCTTAGGCAGGACATCATCTATCATAAATTGAATAAATTCATCTTCCTTGCCCTTATATTCCGGAAGAACGCTGTGAGGTCCCAAAAATGTAGGAACAATATCAACAGGATGCATATCGTTTAATTGTTTCATTGCTTTAAGCTGTCTTATTTCCGTTTCACAATCAAGTCCGTATCCGCTTTTTCCCTCCACCGTTGTAACGCCCATAGCTAATATTTTATCAAGTCT